>CANRMZ010000033.1 GCA_947631885.1 uncultured Bacilli bacterium | reverse complement strand
GCCGGAGATAACATGTTCATTTTACTTGAAAGTAGAATTGATAACCTAGTATATCGTATGGGAATGGCTAGAACAAGAAGAAGTGCCAGACAAATTGTTAACCATGGACATATTTTAGTAAATGGTAAAAAAGTTAATATTCCTTCTTACACTTGTAAGCCTGGAGATATTATCACAGTTAAAGAAAACAGTAAAAACCATCCAGCAATTCTTGATGCTCTTGAACTTAAGTTAAGTACTCCTGCATTCGTAGAATTCGATGCAAAAAATATGGCTGGTAAATATGTTAGAGTTCCTGATCGTTCAGAACTTAACCCAGACATTAATGAACAACTTATCGTTGAATACTATAACAGATAGTAAAACAAAAACAGGATTTGCTTCCTGTTTTTTTATTATCTTAAAATGCCCGAAGGTCTAATATGACTCATATATTCTTCATAGCGTTCCGTACTATCAAAGACTGCTATAGAGTTTCCTCTTCCTTGAAGAACTATATTTTTGCCAGGGAAAAAATCTTGTGATGGCATCGTTATTCTTCTTTGCGCATCTACTTTAGATGTTCTTACTATCACTGAGAAAATATAATTTAAGTCTTTTAATATTTCATCTCTTTGACTTTTAGGTACGTCATGAAAACGCGATTCTAAATTATCTACTAGTTCTTGAATGCGTTTAAGCCAGAATAATTCATAATAATCGGGCATTTTGGCTACAGCAATTTCTTCCGCTTGCGTAATTTTACTTTCTGAAGGTATAAAAATTCGGTTTTTATTATCGACTTTACCCGTTTTTTGAAAATACATTCCTGAAAACATAGTATCCCCCTTTTTTAAAAACAAGCATATTTTACTAAAAATATGCTTGTATGTCAAATTTAGCTATTTTCCTCTATGGGATTTAAAATAATATAACTTTCTTTATAACCCGTTATTCTACTAGCTATATCTTGAATTTCTTTAAGAGAAAAGGATTCAATAATGCCTTTTAAATCAGTAGTTATCTTATTATAACGAATAAGATCCATTCTAATATCTGAATTTACATCATATGGATCTTCATAACCTAAAATACTTGTAGCTATTAAGGCTCTTTTCTTTCTAGTGAATTCTACTTCACTAATACTTATTTTCTTCATTTGCTTACGAATATCATTTAATACTTCTTCAGGATATGATGAAGACACTTCAAATATCACAACTACATGGTCTTTTTCAACGGTTAAAGAATAATATATTTCATCAATTAAATCATTTTGTAAAAGATAATTATTAAATGTACTAGTAGTTCCAAAATTAACATTTAAGATTATATTAAGCATTATTCTTAAAGATAAGTCATCTATTTTGCCAAAATTCTTTTTAGGTATCTTATAGGCTATAAATATTTTTTCTTTACTAATATTAGTATTAATACTGTCTTTTTCTTTTAAGATATCATCAGGTTCTTTTTTGGTAATCATCTTAGGTTTAACATATTTAGGATATTCTTTATCTGCGAAGAACTTCTCGACAATCTTCTCTATTTCAAAAGGATTTATCTTACCAGTTACCGTTAAAAACATATTCTCAGGATGATAAAAATTATTAAATACCGTTTCAACATCTTCGATTGTAATTCTTTTAACATCATCTTCAAGACCGGTTACTAAGTTTCTTTTCTTATTATATTTATATATATTTTGTAAAAGATTTTGATAACCAACATTGTAAGGATTATCTAAACTCATCTTACACTCTTCAACTATAATCCCTTTTTCTTTTTGAACTAAATCCTTAGTAAAGTAAGGATTAAAAACAAAATATAGTAAATGATTTAAATTAGTTTCAACATTTTCATTACAAGTTACTTCATAAGATGTATGATCATAAGTTGTATAGGCATTAGTATAACTACCTATTGAATAAAAATAGTCATGGGCGGTTACTCCCGGCTTTTCATTAAATTTAATATGTTCTAGAAAGTGAGCTATACCATTTGGTAAATGATAAGCTTTCTTACCTACTTTAAAATCAGTATGAATACTACCATATCTAACAGTTAAAGTCATATTAATTTCTTCACTTAACTCATAAGGCCAGATATATACCTTAAGGCCACTTTGGGAAGTAAACTCATATACTTTTTCATCTAAATCTTTAATCTTTATTGTTTTCATTATTTGCCTCACTTAAGATATAAACTGTATTTTCTTTTAGTTTTTTTGCAAGATTTACTATTTCTTCTTTAGTAACTGTATCTAAAGCTTCAATCTTCTCTTCCAAATCATAGTTACCTATAAAGTACTTAAACTCATAATTAGCTAGTATGGAAGATGGGTTATTTCTATTAACTTTTAAAGACATTAACATATTTTGTTTAGCATTATTTATATCTTCATCAGTAAACTCACCTTTTTGCATCTCGTTAATTGCTTTCTTAACTAGTTTAATGGCATGACTAACATTTTCCTTAGCTAAAGAAGAGCCAATACAAAGGAGATTATCATATTTAAAATACATACTAGAAATACGATAACAATAACTATTTTGTTCTCTTACATATTGGTATAGTTTACTAGAAAGTCCTCCACTTCCTAGAATATAGTTCATTAAATGGAAGGTTATTTCTCTTTCTTTTTTCGTTGGTTTTACGACATTATAAAGCATTACTAATTGCGTTTGTAAGAATGTACCCTTCTCATCCTTTTTTTGCGCCTTTTTAACCGCTTTATTATCAATGTAGTAATCTTCTTTATAATCGTTAATTTGATGCTTATTTACCCTATTTTTAATAGCCTTAACAATAGGTTCCATATTCGTATTACCACATACAAAGATATCTAAACAAGTATTATTGATTAGATTTTCATAAATACTATAGATATTAGCATTAGTTAGCTTTTCAATATCTTCTTTAGTTCCTAAAGTTCCATAGGCACTTGAGGAGTCTTCATCCATAGTTTTTAAAGCATTATTAATGGCCATCTTCTCTGCATTTTCTTTAACACTATCTATATCAAGTAAGATATTTTTCTTAACAATATTAAAAGAATCTAAGTCAAATTCTTTATTTTTAACATTAGGTTTATATATCATATCAAAAAGAAAATCAACAACATCTTTAATATAGCCATCTTCTTTAATATATTCATTATTTATAAAATTGATAGAAAAGATACAATTTAGACAATTACCTACTTTATTAGTGTAACTATAAAAGTAAGCTTTATATAACTCTTCAAGTTTAATTGCTACATCTTGTCTTTTAGGATATAGTTTATTGCTTTCACTTAAAAGATCCACAACTAAAGAATATTTAGGCATGGTTTCTTTAACCGCGGGTAGTCTAAATACTACTTCAATCCGCGTTGTTTTAAAGCGATTAGTCTTGATGGTATGAATTCGATAACTTCTTTCATCTATTTTATTTAGTTCCACGTAGCACCTCATTATGTATTATTTCCTAGTTTTCATTTTTTATGTTCATTTTGTTATATTGTTCCATAAAATAATCATCTGTCATTCCTGAAACATAATCAAGAACAATTCTTTCATAAGTATTAGATTTATAATAATCTTTACTCATTTTACTTAAATAAGAAGTAAATATAATACTTTCTTCATTATGATTTTTAAGATCATCAAGAAAGCCATATACTACAGTTCTAAACATTTGCTCAAGTTTTTCTTTTTCATTTCTGGTTAAACTTTTGATGTAAATGTTTTCGTAGTTAAACTTCTTAAGACTTATTATAGCATTAAATACTTCATCTGATAACTTAATATATGGTTTACCAATACTATTTTGAATAATATCACAGATTATGGTATTTACTATTTCACTATTATTCTTGCCTAAGACCTTAGTAATATCTTTAGGAATGTCCTCAAAAGAGACTAGATTCTTACGTATTCCATCTTCAATATCTCGCCCGATATAAGCAATTATATCACTAAGTCTTACGACACATCCTTCAAGGGTCATAGGTCTTAAAAATTTAGCCACTTCAGTACTATGGTAAGAAGCGTTATATTCTTCTTTAAAAGAGGAAATATCTTTTTTCTTAGGATAATATTCATTAGATACCATTTCACCATTATGACACATAATAGCATCTAGAACCTGCAAAGATATATTTTGACCATTACCATAGTTTTCAACATTCATTAAAAGTCTTACGCTATTAATATTGTGCATAAAATAGCCCTCGCCAAGTTCTTGTGATATCTTATTTAAAGCCCTTTCTCCTTCATGGCCAAATGGGGTATGGCCTAAATCATGGCCTAAAGCCGCAGCTTCGATTAAATCTTCGTTTAAGCCTAAAGCCCTACCGATTGTTCTTGCTATCTTACTTACATATTGGACATGAATCATCCTCGTTTGAATATGATCATTATTTTTCTTACTAAACACTTGGGTTTTATCCATATATCTTATATAAGAAAGACTATATATTATTTTATCTATATCTCTAAAAAAAGGTGTTCTAATATCGTTATCATATTCTTTTAAGTATATAGCTTCTTTATCTAAAGTTGCATACTTAGATAAATTCTCATCGTGTTTTTGCATATTTTTATAAATTTCATCGTACATATTCATTACCTCATTTATATTTTAGCATAATAACATTAGGAAAACAAAAAAGAAGATTACTATAACATAATCTTCTTTAATATTATTCTTCTTTACCTGGAGCTACTTCATCTTTTAAATCTTTATCTAAAAGATTTTCTTCCAAGGTATCAGCAGCGTCACTTACTAAGAATTGTTTTTGTAAAGCAATATCTATGTTAGCATATTCTTTAGCACCAGTACCCGCAGGGATTAACTTACCAATGATAACATTTTCTTTTAAGCCCTTTAAGTAGTCATATTTACCCTTGATAGCAACATCAGTAAGAACTCTTGTTGTTTCTTGGAATGATGCTGCAGATAGGAATGAATCAGTTTCAAGTGAAGATTTAGTAATACCAAGCATAATTGGGTTACCTTTGGCAGGCACACCACCACTTAATAATACTGGTTTATTACCTTCCGTAAATTCCTTTAATGATACTGTTAAGCCTTCAACAAACTTAGTATCACCAGGATCTATAATCTTCATCTTGTTAATCATTCTCTTAACAATAATTTCAATGTGTTTATCGTTAATATCAACACCTTGAAGTTTATATACACTTTGAATTTCCTTTAAGATGTACTCTTGCGCTGTAAGTGGGTCAGTAACAGCAAGTAACTCTTTAGGAGCTATAACACCTTCCGTTAATTTATCACCAGCTTGAACTTCATCACCTACAGATACGCGAAGCTTCATATTGTAGTTAGTAACATGGTCTCTAACACCAGCTTCATTTTCTACTGTAATAGTATATTTTAAGTTGTTTTCTGTGATATTAGTTACTTTACCAGAAATTTCGGCAATCGTAGCTTTATATTTAGGAGTTCTGGCTTCAAATAATTCTTCAACTCTTGGAAGACCTTGAGTGATATCTTCAGCCGAAGCAACACCACCTGTATGGAATGTACGCATTGTAAGTTGGGTACCAGGTTCACCTACTGATTGAGCAGCCATAACACCGACAGCTTCACCAGTTTCAACTAGGTTACCGGTAGCAAGGTTACGTCCATAACATTTTTGACAAACTCCACCTTCAGACTTACAAGTAAGTGCTGAACGAATTTCAACTTTATTAATACCGGCTTTAACAATCTTAGAAGCGATATTTTCGGTAATCATTTCGCCAGCTTCAACTAAGACTTTCTTAGTTTCTGGATCTACAACTTTTTTAGCAGCAAATCTTCCTAAAATTCTTTCTTCAAGTGGCTCGATAACTGAACCATCTTTTTCATTAATTAAGTCTTTAACAACAACGCCTTGGATAGAGCCACAATCATATTCTTTTACAATAATATCTTGAGCAACATCAACAAGTCTTCTTGTTAAATATCCTGAATCGGCAGTCTTTAGGGCTGTATCGGCAGCACCTTTTCTGGAACCATGGGTTGATAAGAAGAATTCAGAAACAGATAAGCCTTCCATAAATGATGAAGTAATTGGGATTTCCACAGTTTCACCATTTGGTTTAGCCATAAGTCCACGCATACCTGCAAGTTGAGTAAAGTTAGAAATTTCACCACGGGCTCCTGAGTTCATCATCATAAATATTGGATTATGATAATCATTTAAACTGATTTGTTTAAGTTCATTCTTAACTTCGTCAGTAGCATTAGCCCAGTTATTAATAACTTCTTGATATCTTTCACTTTCAGTGATAAGACCTTTTCTAAATTGTTTATTAATCTTTTCAACATTCTTATTAGCTTCATCAATGATTTCTTGTTTCTTTTCACTAGTCTTAATATCAGCATATGATACCGTAATACCAGCGATAGTAGAATACTTAAATCCTTGATCTTTTAATTTATCAAGCATAGTAGATGTTTCAGTAGTTCTATATCTTTTAAATACTTGAGCAATTAAACTCTTAAGAGTCGATTTAACAAATGGATTAACAATTTCCATTTTAGAAATAGCTTCCGGAATATTAGTTCCTTTTTCTAGGAAGTATTTCATTGGTGTAATACCTTCAATATTATCTTTAGTTCCATCATTAATATATGGGAAAGTATCAGGTAATATTTCATTGAATTTTAATTTACCTACCGTTGTAACTAGATATTTATCTAATTGTTCTTCGGTAAATAATTTATGTTTAAATGAATTAACTGGTAAAGCAATTCTCGTATGAAGAGTTATTTCTCTTCTTTCATAAGCCATTAAAGCTTCATTAGGATCTTTAAATACTCTACCTTCGCCTTCTTCACCAGGTTCTTCCATAGTTAGATAACAGTTACCTAAAACCATGTCTTGTGATGGTGTAACGATTGGTTTACCATCTTTAGGGTTTAGGATGTTATTAGCACCAAGCATTAATAATCTTGCTTCAGCTTTAGCCTCTTCAGAAAGAGGAACATGGACAGCCATTTGGTCACCATCGAAGTCGGCATTAAATGCGGCACATACAAGTGGGTGAAGTCTAATAGCTTTACCACCAATTAGCTTAGGTTCAAATGCTTGAATACCTAGTCTATGTAGAGTTGGAGCACGGTTTAAAAGTACTGGATATTCAGTGATTACATCCTCAACGATATCCCATACACTTTCATCTCTTGCTTCAATTAATTTTTTAGCTCCCTTAATATTATGAGCTAGGCCTCTTTCTACGATGCCATGAATAACATGAGGTTTAAATAGTTCAAGAGCCATCTCTTTAGGAAGACCACATTGATACATCTTAAGTGATGGACCAACAACGATAACAGAACGACCAGAATAGTCAACACGTTTTCCTAATAAGTTTTGTCTAAATCTTCCTTGTTTACCTTTAAGCATTGAAGATAAACTCTTAAGTGGTCTATTAGATGAAGATGTAATGCTTCTTCCTCTACGGCCATTATCTAAAAGTGAATCTACTGCTTCTTGAAGCATTCTCTTTTCATTTTGAACAATGATAGATGGAGCTCCAAGTTCAAGTAATTTCTTTAAACGGTTATTTCTATTAATAATTCTTCTATATAAATCATTTAAATCAGATGTAGCAAAACGGCCACCATCAAGTTGAATCATAGGTCTAAGTTCAGGTGGAATAACTGGAAGTACTTCAAGTACCATCCATTCAGGTTTATTGCCACTTTCTAAGAAAGATACTAGACAATCAAGTCTTTTAACAAGTCTAATTCTCTTTTGGCCTGTTGTATCTTCAAGTTCTTTACGTACAGCAGCTACTTCTTTTTCAAGATCAACTTTCTTAAGTAAATCTCTAATAGCTTCCGCACCCATACCTACTTTGAAAGAATTACCATATTTTTCATATAAATTACGATATTCTTTATCAGATAGAGTTTGTTTAGCCTCTAAAGGAGCTGTTCCTGGATCAATTACAACATAGCTTACAAAGTATAAAACTTCTTCTAGATCTCTCGGAGACATATCTAGAACTAAGCCCATCTTTGATGGAACACCTTTAAAGAACCAGATATGAGAGCATGGAGCAGCAAGTTCAATGTGTCCCATTCTCTCTCTTCTGACTTTAGATAGAGTAACTTCAACGCCACATCTATCACAAATTATATTTTTATATCTTAATCTTTTGTATTTACCACAACTACATTCGTAGTCTTTAGTAGGTCCAAATATCTTTTCACAGAATAGACCATCTCTTTCAGGTTTTAATGTACGATAGTTAATGGTTTCAGGTTTCTTTACTTCGCCATAAGACCAACTTCTTATTTTCTCAGGTGAAGCAATAGATAATCTAATTGCTTTAAAATTATTAACATCTATCATTATAATTCACCTTCTTCCCCATCATCTAAACTATCTAAATCATCTGGAAATTCTAAATCATCAAAGTCAACTTCATCATCTTCGTCATCTTCATCTTCATAATTATCTTCCGGCGTATCTTCTGGTTCAGGAATAATATCTTTATCAGAAGTTAAATCATCTTTAGATAAATCTATTTCATCAATACGAAGATTTTCCGTATCATCATCTGCTTCTTCAATATCTTTAAATTCTACTAGTTCATCATTATTATTTAAGACTTGAACATCTAAACCTAAAGCTTGGAATTCTTTAACAAGTACTCTGAAGCTTTCTGGAACACCTGCTTGATTAACAAGTTTACCTTTAACTAATGCTTCATATACTTTAACACGGCCTACAATATCATCAGCTTTAACAGTCAATATTTCTTGAAGGACATGAGCAGCACCATAAGCATATAATGCCCAAACTTCCATTTCACCAAATCTTTGACCACCGAATTGAGCTTTACCTCCTAAAGGTTGTTGCGTAACAAGTGAATAAGGTCCGGTAGCTCTTGCATGTAGTTTATCATCAACCATGTGGTGTAGTTTAATCATGTACATAACACCAACATTGATAGGATTATCAAATGGTTCACCAGTACGTCCATCATGTAATATCATCTTACCATCTGGAGCCATACCAGCTTCTTTCATTTCATCGCTAATATCTTCCCAAGTTGCAGAGTCAAATACTGGAGTAGCATAATGAACACCTAACTTCTTACCAGCCATACCTAAGTGAAGTTCTAGGATTTGACCAATGTTCATACGAGATGGAACACCAAGTGGGTTAAGCATGACATCTACTGGACGACCATCTGGCATGTATGGCATATCTTCTTCTGGAAGAATAAGGGAAATAACACCTTTATTACCATGACGACCAGACATTTTGTCACCAACTTGAATTTTTCTCTTTTGAATAATATATACTCTTATTACTTTAGAAACACCTGGTGATAATTCATCAGCACCATGATCTACTCTTAAAGAAGTATCTCTAACTTCACGAGTCTTTTCACCAAAGATGGCATGTAATAATTTTTCTTCAGAAGTAAGTTCTTGTACTCCTTTAGGAGTAACTTTACCTACTAAGATATCGCCTTCACGAACTTCCGTACCGATTCTAACAATACCATCAGCATCTAAGTTTTTACGAGCATCATCACCAACATTTGGAATATCTCTTGTAATTTCTTCAGGTCCAAGTTTAGTATCACGACATTCAATATCATAG
>CANRMZ010000032.1 GCA_947631885.1 uncultured Bacilli bacterium | reverse complement strand
ATGCTACTAAAGAAGACGTTAAAAATTATTTGATGGCCTGGGGAAGAGGTTTTATTAAACATCCTTTGGTATTTATTGATGCAACCCTAAATAATACATATGGTTATATTGATCCTGAAGAAATATCTTGGTATATATACGCTAATTATGATAAAAGGGTAACACAAAATGATTTAGTAGATTATCATTATAACTCTTTAACTGGTCTTAGAAATATTTTAAAAGGTTATGGTGCATTATTTGTCTATATTCCTATTTTGGGCCTTTCTTGTAATATAGGAATCAGTACTTGGCTTATTATTGCATTTGCTTTCTATTTATTTAGAAATAATAAAAAGTATTTAATCTTTTTGCTTCCATATGCAATGTCGATTTTGATTTGTTTTGCATCTCCTGTTAATACATATTTTAGATATGCTATGCCCGTCGTATTTAGTGAATTTTTATTAATAGGTATTTGGCTTATAATAAGCGAGAAAAAAAGAGCTAGAGAATAATAGGTTTATTTTCAAGCTCTTTTTTATATGTATTAGTATTCATAATTAAATCGTATATAAAGGCAGCTTTTTTTTCATAATCTCTAATTATGGAGCTTTTATTACTTTCGGGTATTTCTTTACGAATATCCTTAAGATACTTTTGACCCTTTTTATTAAAGCCTAGAATATTTAGATAATCGTTATCCGTTTTAGCGTCTTTCTTTTGCACTCCTATGAGAATATGAATAAGCATCCGATTTAATTTATTATAAGTATATCTTTTCGTTTTTAAGCTTTCGATTAACTCATTTAAACTATGGGATTTATCTAAAGCTTTAATTAAACGATACTCAATTCCTTCGTCAACATCTAGATATTTAGATAAGTCATCATTTCGTTTGATAATAAGACTTAGGTATTTAAATAATAAATCTTCATTTACATTTAATATTTTGCTAACTACCTTGCTCGGAACATATTTGCTAATATCTTCATTTGCTTTTAATTTGTTACGAATATTCGAAGCACTTATAATATCATCACTTGACTCTAAATCTAAATAGTCATTAGTTCTTTGAATTGAAATAGGCTCTATTTTAGGATTAATTTGTAAAATAGCTTTAATATAGGAAATCGCAAGTAAGTCATTAGGCTTAAATTCAAATTTGATATTCAAAGCCTTCGCTAGAGCAGTAGGATAGTTATATCCTTTATCTAAAAGTTCTTTTACTTTATCATCATTATCCTTAGTAAGAGAAGTTTTAGCTATTAACTTTAATTTTTCTATGTCATTAGTTTCGGAGCCAAAGACAATTCTATTTACCTTTAATTTATTAAGTGATTCAATAGCTCGATAGGCAAAAGTGTCAGCACTTTGGGTTCCATATATAAAAGGAAGTTCAATAACAATATCCACGCCATACATTAAAGAAAGTTTAACTTTATCTTCTTTAGTAAGAACTCCTATTTCACCCCGTTGCATAAAATAGCCATTTAAAGCTAGAACTATAATGCTATCAGGATATAGTTCTTTAATCTTTTCTAAATGATAAACATGACCATTATGAAATGGGTTATATTCGCAAATAATTCCTATAATTTCCATGAACTTAATATATTAAATAATGTTGTAATTGTCAAATAAGTTAGCTTATAATATAGGAAAGAAAGGGAAAAGTTATGATTATATGCATTGTAGGCCCAAGTGGGGTAGGAAAAACGAGATTATCAATTGATTTAGCCAAAAAGTATAATGCTCAAGTTATAAACTGTGATGCAACCCAGATATATAAGGAACTTGATATTGGTAGTGCTAAAATAACTAAAGAAGAGATGCAAGGCATCAAGCATCATCTTATTGATATTAAAAATCCTAATGAAGAGTATAGTGTTAGTGATTATCAAAAGGATGCTAGAAAAATAATTGATAGTAACCTAGAGCAAAACTTTATTGTATGTGGTGGAACAGGGCTTTATATTAACGCTTTATTTTATGATTATAACTTTTCAGAAAAAGATGATAACACCTATGATGATTTAACTAATGAAGAGCTTTATCAAATGGCTTTAGCTAAAGATAAAGACATGAAGATTCATCCAAGTAATCGAATCAGACTTATTAATTTTTTAAATAATAAAAATGTTACTAATAATAAAGATAAAAGTTTGTATCGGGATGTTATTTATATTGGCCTTACGATGGCAAGAGATAAGATTTATGAAAAAGTAGATCAAAGAGTAGATATAATGTATGCCAATGGCTTAGTAGATGAAGTAAAAAGTCTTTATAATAAATATCCTGATAGTATGATTTTAAAAAGAGCTATTGGTTATAAAGAAATAATATCTTATTTAAATGGCGAAATATCTTTGGAAGAAGCTAAAGACTTAATCAAAAAAAATACCAGACATTATGTCAAAAGACAATATACCTGGTTTAATAATCAACTTCCTGTGACTTGGTTTGACGCTGAAGATTATGATGCTGCCTTATCAGGAATAATATCCTTTATCGAATCATTGAACTCTAAATAAACGCTGGCATCAAAGTTATGTTCTTCGATTTTGGTTTCACCTTCGCTATCAACCTTTTTGATTGCTTCATTATCTACTAAAAAGTATTTGTGGTAAAGATAATCTTTACCATTTTTTGATACTGGATCATCCCATGTAAGATCTATATGTAACCATCTTGGCCCTTTTTTATCATTTAAATCAACATAAACCGCATTCCAAACATGACCTGTTGATTTGTAGCTTATTTGATCGGGCGTAGTAGCTATTTTATAATTTTTATATCCCAGCTTAGTTAAGATAATCGCCATGGCATCTGTATAGCCATTACAGGTAGCATAGCCTTCGAAAAGAGGCCCCCATGCGGTGTTAGATTGATACTTACTTTTACCATTTTCATCTACGCTTTGATCATATTTTGTATTGTTAATTATATAATCGTGTAATGCTTCCAGATTTTGATAAGCATCTTTATCTTTAGAAGTATTATTCTTAATTATTTCATCGATCTTAGCATCAATTTCTTTTATTTGTTCATCAGAATATACATGATAAATACGAATGGTTACTTCTCCGGATTCGTAAATTGTGGTCGCTACATTCGTAAAGCTATTATAAGGATGAACAAAATTATTAATATGAGTAAGTATTAAATTATCATTACTAATTTCACTTATATCATCAAAACAAGATTCATATTCATTTGGACAATAGAAAGTAAATGTTTCCCAGCCATTATTAATAGCAGTATATAAAATATTTAGTAAATCTTGATATGAATAGGGTGTAAAAGAATCTGTTAAAGATACGTACATAAATCCTTCGTCTTTAGCGTAATTATTGCTCTCGGGAATATAAATATATTGATTATTAATAAATTTATCTTTAAGGAAGTCACTTATTCTTCCTGCGAATATTGCGGTTTCACCGACTAAAATAATGCATAAAATAATAATTATGGCTTTCTTCATATAATTTAATCTCCTGTAAGTATTTTATCATTTTTTAAAGCAAGAAAAAAGTAGTCATAAACTACTTCGCATTTTTAATTTTTTGAGCTAATCTTGATTTTTCTCTATCCGCAGTGTTCTTTTTAATTAATCCTTTACTAACGGCATCATCACAAGCCTTTTGAAAATCTTTATATAAAGTATTTGCAGCTTCGATATTATTTTCGCTTAGTTCTTTTTCAATATTTTTAATTAAATTTTTAACTCTAGCTTTAGGTTCATGATTGTTTAAAGTTTTCTTCGCAATTACTTTAACTGCTTTCTTTGAACTTTTAATATTAGGCATGTTAAATCTCCCTTCTTTTTTTGATACGATATCATTTTACCAAAAAGTCCTAAAATAAGCAAGAAAAACTAGAATTTTACCTTATTTAATAAATATGATATATTTTGACAATTTTTTTAAATCTTAATTTATATACTTATGTTGGTGATTGCATGGAAAAGGTTAGGTTTAAGAGAAAAAAATTTAAATTTTTAAAACGTTTAACTTTATTAGCTATCTTTTTTTCTTTAGTTTATTTTATTGGCAGTAAAATAAAACTATCAAGTGGTCATATTAAATTCTTAACGGATACTTATATTGATACATCATCTACTACTAATCCCGATTTTGATACATCTAAACCAGTAGTTAATGTTGATGATAACACTCCTAAAAAATATAAGGTATATATCTATAATACGCATCCAACAGAATTATATTCTTATCAAAAACTTAATAGTTATAACTTAGACTATAATGTAGTATATGCTGCTCATATGCTTTCTTTTTATCTTGAAGATGAAGGTGTTTATGCCGTTGTTGAAGAGGGCGATATAACCTCATATATGAATGAAAATAATCTGAATTATTATGAAAGCTATCTTGCTAGTCGCCACTTTTTAGAACAAAGTATAATTAACTATCCCGATTTAGAGATTTTTATCGATTTACACCGGGATGCTGCACCTTACGAAGCTACGACAACAATTATTGATGGTAAAAAATATGCAAAAGTATTATTTATCTTAGGACTTGAAAATCCTAACTATATAGAAAATAGTAAGTTTATGAACTTTTTAAATGATAAGTTAAAAGATTTTGATCCTTCCATTACCAGGGGTATTATGGAAAAGCAAGGCGAAGGCGTAGATGGGGTTTATAATGAAGATTTTAATAAAAATACGATTTTGATTGAGGTCGGAGGCGTTTATAACTATATTGATGAAGTAGATAATACTTTAAAAGTTCTAGCTAAATATCTAAAAGAATATATAACTTTAGGTGATAATGCCGTATGAAAAAGAAAAAACTTCATCCTATATTAAAGATATTAATTACGTTATTCTGTTTCTATGTTATTTTATATACTTTAAACAAAACAGGTTATTATGATAAAGTCATTAGAGATAAAACAACATTTACTCAACAGCAAATTGAAAAGTTTGAAAGTGATATTGCTGCCGGAGCCGATATTAGTATGGAAGATTATTTACCTGAGAAGCCTGATTATTCCAATTTTTTAACTAAAAGTGCCAATACGATAACCCATAAACTTTCGATAATTCTGACCAATAATTCCAAAAATATTCTGGATTTCTTAAAGGCTTTGTTTTTGGGTTAACTCTTTATTTATCTTTTATCTTTAGGTATAATATTGTTTGGTGATGACTATGGAAAATTCCCATATTCGTAATTTTTCAATAATAGCTCATATTGATCATGGTAAAAGTACTTTAGCAGATCGAATCTTGGAAATTTGCCATTTAGTAGATAAAAGACAAATGCAAGATCAAATGCTTGATAGTATGGATTTAGAGCGGGAAAGAGGTATTACAATTAAGCTTAATACCGTTAAGCTTGATTACAATTATGAAGGCGAAAACTATACTTTAAATCTAATTGATACACCTGGCCATGTCGATTTTTCTTATGAAGTATCTCGTTCTTTAGCAGCCTGCGAAGGAGCTATTTTAGTCGTTGATGCATCGCAAGGTATTGAAGCCCAAACCCTTGCCAATTTATATCTTGCTATGGAAGATGATTTAACAATTATTCCGGTTTTAAATAAGATAGATTTGCCTAATGCTGATGTGCCTAAAGTAAAAAAAGAGTTAATGGATGTTTTAGGCTTTAAAGAAGAGGAAATTCTTTTAGTAAGTGGTAAAACTGGACAGGGCGTTAAAGAACTTCTTGATGAAGTTGTAAGAAAAATAGAGCCTCCGAAAATAGATAAGGATTCTCCTTTAAAAGCTTTAATTTTTGATAGTTATTTTGATTCATATAAAGGTGTAGTTTTACTTGTTAAAATCGTAAGCGGTAAAGTAAAAGTTAAAGACCAGATTAAGATGATGGCGGCAGGTTCCGTGTTTGAAGTTACTGAAGTCGGTGTTCATACCATGACTTATCAAAGCCTTGACTGTTTAGAAAGTGGTATGGTTGGTTATATTTGTGCTTCGATTAAAGATATATCTAAAGTAGCCGTAGGTGATACCATAACTTTAGCAAATAATCCAGCATCCGAGCCCTTAAAGGGTTATAAGAAAATGAAGCCAATGGTTTTCTCTGGTATATTTCCAACCGAGTCTAGTCGTTATGATGAACTTAAAGAAGCTTTAGAAAAATTAAAGTTAAATGATGCCTCTCTTACGATTGAACCAGAAACTTCTATAGCTCTAGGTTTTGGCTTTAGAACTGGTTTCTTAGGCCTTTTACACATGGATATAATTCTAACTAGACTCGAAAGAGAATTTAACTTAGATACAATAGCTACATCACCATCGGTTATCTATAAAGTAACACTCACAGGTGGTGAAGTAATAGAGATTGATTCACCAAACAAGATGCCTGATAAGACGAAGATAGTTAAGATTGAAGAGCCTTATATCTATACTAATATTATTGCTCCTTCAGAATTCATTGGCCCTATCATGACTTTATGCCAAAATAAAAGGGGTATTTATAAAACAACGGATTATATAAATGAAAATAGAGTTAATATCCATTATGAAATTCCTTTAGGAGAAATCGTATATGATTTTTATGATAAATTAAAAAGTACTACTAAAGGGTATGCATCTTTTGATTATGAAATATGTGGCTATAAAGAAAGTAAACTTGTTAAGATGGATATTTTATTAAATGGTGATGTAGTCGATGCTTTATCGCTTATTGTTCATGAATCAATGGCTTATAGTAAAGGAAGAAGTATTACCCAAAAACTTAGAAAACTTATTCCAAGACAAAACTTTGAAGTTCCTATTCAAGCAAGTATAGGTTCAAAAGTTATAGCTCGAGAAAATATTGCCGCGATGCGTAAAAATGTCCTTGCTAAATGTTACGGTGGCGATGTATCAAGAAAAAGAAAACTATTAGAAAAGCAAAAAGAAGGTAAGAAGAGGATGAAGATGATTGGCTCTGTTGAAGTTCCTCAAGAAGCCTTTTTAGCAGTATTAAGTGAGGATGAAGAGTGACAAATAATTTTTTAGATGAATTAGTAGATTACATTGTAAGTGATGAAGGCCATAATATGACAGAGGCTGCCAATCATTTTGGGTGCTCAAGACCTACTGTTAAAAGATATTTAGAAATGCTTTCCGATGAAAAGAGTTTATATTACAATCAATTTAAAGCAATGCGTGTTAGACTTACTTTGCAAAAAGAACTTTTAGAATCACGCTCTAAAGCGGGAAGCATAAGTCGTAGAAAAAACTGTTTAACGGAAGCTCAAGCTTTAGAAGCTCGTTTTAAAAATGTCTATCAACAAATTCCTCTTCGCCAGCTTGCTAAAGAATATAAATGCTCGCATATGACTATTGCCAATGCCATTAATAATCTTTCGGAAAGAGCGATTAAAGCTCAAGATGAAGAAGTAGCTAAAATGAGTCAACAAGGCTAATAAAAAATTTAAGTAGGTGATATTATTTGGATGAAATAAAAGCAGTATATATCCATATTCCCTTTTGTAAAAAAATATGTTCTTATTGCGATTTTTGTAAGTTTTATTATGATAAAAAATGGGTTCATGATTATTTAATAGCTTTACAAAAAGAAATTAAAGATCGTTATATGGATGAAACAATATCTAAAATCTATATTGGGGGAGGAACTCCTAGTGCTCTTGATGATGAAGAGTTAGATTTTTTGTTTTCAATTGTTAAGTTAATCCATTTAGATGATAATATAGAATTTACTTTTGAATGTAATCTTTCTGACGTTTCGGAAAAACTTGTTGATAAATTACTAGCAAATAGGGTAAATCGGATAAGTATTGGGATTGAATCTTTTGATGAAGAGAATTTAAAATTCTTAGAAAGAGAAGCTAACTTTGATGATGCTTTGCAAAAGATTAACATGTGTAAAGCCAAGGGCCTTACGAATATCAATGTTGACTTAATGTATGCTTTACAAAATGAAAATCTTCGGATGCTTAAAAAAGATCTAAAACTATTTTTAAAACTTGATGTTCCTCACATTAGTACTTATAGTTTAATGATTGAGCCTAATACAAAAATATATGGCAAAAAAGTCGAAGCAATTGATGAAGACTTAGACGCTAAAATGTATGAAACAATTCGTAAAACCTTAAAAAGTGAAGGTTATGAGCAATATGAAGTAAGTAATTTTGCTAAGCCTGGTTATGAAAGCAAACACAATCTAACCTATTGGGATAATGAAGAGTACTATGGTTTTGGTGTTGGAGCAAGTGGTTACGCTTTTCAAGTAAGATATACTAATACGCGTAGCCTTACTAAGTATATCGGTGGTAATTATGTCATGGAAAAAGAGATGCTTGGTGAAAAAGAAATGATGGACTATGAAATAATCCTAGGCCTTCGTAAAACTAAAGGAATTAATCTTAAACATTTCTATGATAAATTTAATGTTAATTTACAAAATCAGTATCCGGTTGATGAACTAGTTAAAACAGGTGATTTAATCCATAAAGATGGTAATATTTTTATAAATCCGGACAAACTATATATAATGAATGAAATATTAATTAAATTAGTTTGAAGGATGATACTATGCTTAAGGATTTTATCGTATATAATGGCTATATGACTTCAGAATTTAATCCTGAAGTTTTTTATTATGAAATAGAGTTAGATGAAGGCGAAAACAATTTGGATTTTGATTATGATGCAACAGGCAAAGTATCAGTATATGGTAATGACTTTTTAACAAGCGGTGATAATCATATCATTATTGAAGTTTATGATGAAGAGGTATCAACTTATACTTTTTTAGTGCATAAAGAAAAGGTCCTAAAAGCCATTGAAGTAACGCAAGAAAATGATGATATAAGTATCAAAGATAGTTTTATTAGTGATATTAAAACGCCTGGGATAGCTACTTTAACTTTTTTAATTATTATCCTTTTATATTGCATTATTTTTAAAAGAAAATAATATCATTTACTAGGTGATATTATGCTTTATAAACTTATAGCTCATCGGGGACTTACTAGTGTGGCTCCCGAGAATAGTTTAAAGGCATTAACTAAAGCATTAGATACCGATTGTGCTGGCTTTGAGTGTGATGTAAGACCTAGTAAAGATAAGAAACTAGTTATTCATCATGACCCTTTATATAAAGGTAATTTAGTTATTAACACTTCATATAAAACTATGAAGAAAGAGGGTATTATTCTTCTTGATGATGTTCTTAACATTAAAACGAATAAAATAATGGTTATCGATATCAAGTATCCTTTTATTAATATAGATACTCTTCATGAAAAACTAGAAAGTCACTCAAATAAAAATATTTATGTTATATCTTTTTATGATAATGTTATTAAAAAACTCTTTAATAAAAAACGGCATTATAAATTAGGAGTACTTAACTATGTTCTTAATACTACCGATCATGAGTTTAGTTATGATTTTGTGTGCCTTTTAATGAACTTAACTAGTGATAGTCTTATTGAGCGGTTTAAAAAATTAAATAAAGAAGTCTTTATATATGGAGTAGATGATAAAAATAAGATAACTAATTTATATCCCTATTATATCCTGAATTTATAATGTAAATAATGAGCTATTAATTTGTAAAATAGCATATTAAATATTATAATTAAGCAAGTAAGTTTGTAGTTTTATATATAATTGTGATTTTTATTGCAAACAAATTTAACAAAATGACCAACCGGTTTGTATCGTTATATTATATTTTTAATTATATTATATTTTTAAATCTTATTATTA
>CANRMZ010000031.1 GCA_947631885.1 uncultured Bacilli bacterium | reverse complement strand
ATTCCTAAAACAGCGCACCCCCAGTTGATGCCAAAAATAACCCAACCTAAAGTTTTGGGAAGAGCAACCAAGGCATATGGAGTATAAGTACCCGCGATTAATAAATATATACTACAATGATCAATAATTCTAAATACTCTTTTAGCATTATTAACTTTTAAAGAATGATATAAAGTCGACATTGTATATAAAATAATGGAAGTTGTTCCATAAATAACACTTGAAACTACTGCATAAGCATTATGATGAATAGCACTAAATACAACGCATAATACTAAAGCCGCAATAGAAAGTAAGGCTCCGATTCCATGAATTATGGCGCTGGTAATTTCTTCACCAAGCGTATATTTAGGAATTTGTATTCTTGTTTTTAAACTCATATACTATTCTCCTTTTATTTTTATTCTTTTAAGTCTAAGCGAGTTAAAAGCAACAAAAGTACTAGAAATAATCATAGCAAGGCTTGCAATCATAGGGTTAATCGTAAATCCCCACTTGGAAAACATTCCACATGCGATGGGAACCATACATACATTATAAATAAATGCCCAGAATAAATTTTGTTTAATATTTGTTAATGTTTTCTTACTAATAGATATTAAGTTTATAATAGCATTTAAATTATCATTCATAAGTATTACATCGGCTGATGAGGTAGCTATATCCGTAGCTCCTGTTATAGAAATACCGATATTACTACTTACTAAGCTCGGGGCATCATTAATTCCGTCGCCTACCATAGCCACAATATTACCATTTTCTTTTAAAGTATTAATAACATTGGTTTTATCCTTAGGAAGAGCACTTGCTATAACACTTTTGATTCCTAAGCTATTACCGACTTTTTGAGCAACATTTTCATTATCACCAGTGAGCATTATAGTTACAATATTTAATTCGTTAAGCTTATCTATTACTTTCTTAGCTTCTTTTCTTTCAGTGTCTTTAAGTCCTATTAAACCGATAATTTTATTATTTTCAATAATATAGATGATTGTGCAGCCATCATTTAATAATTCTTTTTCATCATTTAGATAATCATTATCAATATTAAGTTTTTTAATTATCTTATTATTGCCGGCATAATATTCTTTATTATTAAATTTAACTTTAATACCCATACCTTCGATTGCTTCAACATTTGTACACTTTTCATAGGAGATTTTTTGTTTATTTAAATAACTTATAACACCTTTAGCAATGGGATGAGTAATATGAGATTCTAAAGTTCCTAAAATAGATAGAAGTTCATCTTTTGGATAATTACTATAGTTATAAACTTTAGATATTGTAATATTACCATTGGTTAAAGTACCTGTTTTATCAAACACTACAACATTTACTTTACTAGCAAGCTCTAATATTTCACTTGATATAAAAAAAATACCATTTTTAGCACATATACCCTGAGAGACCACAATTGCAAGTGGTGTTGCAAGTCCAAGAGCACAAGGGCATGCTACCACCAAAACAGAAACAAAAAAGTTAAGAGCATTAATAAATGAATGGCTAATAATTAAATTAATAATAAAAGTTAAGATAGCTATAAACATAATAACAGGTACAAAGTATGTACATATCTTATCAGCCTCTTTAGCAATGGGTGCCTTAGTGTTAGTAGCCTCCAATACAAGATTAACAACTTGAGAAATAGTCGACTCTTTACCTATTTTTTCAGCCTTATATTCAATAACTCCATCATAGTTTATAGAACCCGCGATAACATTATCGCCTTTATTTTTTTTCACAGGCTTAGATTCACCGGTTATAAATGATTCATCAGTATGGGTTTGACCGCTTATAACTTTGCCATCTACGGCAATTTTATCGCCAGCATAGCAAATTAGTATGTCACCTTTTTTTACTTCATCTATAGTTATTTCTTTAACTTCGTTATTAACCTTTATTTTGGCATATTCAGGTGTTACTTTTACTAAATCTTTAATAGCATCTTTCGTTTTAGCGTGAGCTCTTTGATCAATAAATCTACCTAATTTAACAAAATAAATAACAAATGCTACAGATTCAAAATATAGATTTTCTACATAATGTACTTTACCATTAATAATCATTATGACACTAAAAATACTATAGCCTAAACTAGCTATAATACCTAGGGTAACTAGAGTATCCATATTAGGCATTTTGTGGATAAAATTTTTATAACCGTTTTTTATAATGTCAAAACCAAATATAATAAAAGGAAGCGTTAATACTAATAAAGTTACACTATAATTTATAGAGTGCATATGATGATTAAGAATGTTTATCATTGGCAAATTCGCCATATGGGCCATAGATATATACATTAGCAATAAAGCTAAAATACCAAATATAACAAAGGGGTATTTACTTGCCTTTTTCTCTTCATTAGCAAGATTGGCTTTACCTAGACTTTTAAAGCCTGCATTAGCCACAAACTTTTCTAAATCACTAAGTGTTAGATTATCGTCGTATTCAATTGATGCGGTAGACATTACTAAATTAACGGAAGCATTTTTAATGCCTTTTTGTTTGTTTAGGTATTTTTCTAATCCATTTGAACAGGCACTACAAGTCATTCCCTCGATACTTAAGATAATTTTCTTCATAATACCACCTTAAAGTATTATAGCATATTTACTTAAAAAAAAATAAAGCTTTAAATAGCTCTATTTTATCTTCTTTCTTGTTTCTTACTAACTATTTCCTTAGTAATAGCATTTATTTCATAATCGTACTCTAGATTACCATTCACAAATTCTACTTCATAAATAGCAATACCATTATCATAATCAAATTCTGCTTTAATTAAGGTAACACTATCTAAAGAAAAACCTGCATCATTTATTGCAATATCTCTGGCCTCTTCTTTAGTAATGTAATTTTTACTATCATTTTTTTCAGTATTTGTAGAGTTATCATTTGAAGTAGTATTACTATTTTCAGAATTATTATTTAAAGAATTGTTTATAAAATCACTTGTTATTATCTTACCTGTTTTAGCATCTATCTCATAAGAGTATTCAACTCTATTATAATAAAATTCTACATCATATACATGAAGGCCATCATCTAGATCTAAATCGATATCTTTAAAAGTTACATCTTTCTCGTTAAGTTTAGTATCATTTAAAATAATTTCTTTTACTACATCTTTAGAGATATATGTGCTTTTTATATAAATGAAATATCCTAAAGCTCCAAGTAATAATAAAACTACTACACATATTATAGAAATTATAATTATTTTTGTACTTTTTTTCATAATAACACACTCCTCGTATAATAATTATATGACATTAAATTCTAGTATTCAATAGTAGTAAATTATTTTGTCAAAAATTGCTCGGCATGCGTAGGAACATCATGATAAATACCACCTTTAATGTAAGTAACTTTACCATTTTCGTCTAAGCCTACCCCCACAAGTTCTTCATAAGCACTATATCCAGCAGGTGGTGTATATGTGCTATTTTCATCCATATCTTTAATGCAATACGTATACCAAGGACTCCCCTTTGTTTGAATGGTAACAATAATTCCCATAGAGATGCCTAAGACTATATCATCTTCTGTATAAATATCTTTGCTAATAAACTCTTCTAAAGTTGGATAAACTTGAACATCTTTTGGCTCCGTAGAAATAGAGTTATCATAATCATATATAATAGGTTTTTGTAAAGTCTCCTCCGCTTCACTATCAATTGTACAACCATTACTAGCAAGAATAATTGTTAAAGTAAGAAGCATTGACTTAAGTTGTAACTTTTTATTTTTTATATCTGATAACACTTTATAATTCTTCTTTCATAAGGCATTATTATAATATATTTTTTTAAAATTGCAACTATGATTAAATTAAATAAAAAAGGATTATTTTAATCCTCTTGTAGTTTCGGACTTTTTAGAAACGTATACAGGCGTCTTGTGATAAAGGACTCCCTCAGAAGTTGCAATTGGCAAAAGTTCTTGATATTGCTCATAACCTTGTGGAACAATGTGTTGAGCATCAGGATTTTGAACTCTAATATAGTATACACAAAATGGACCATTACCATAAGGCATTTTAATTACAGTCCCTTCCTCTAATAAAAGAGCAATTTCCTCTTCTGTATAAGCTCCTTTACTTTCATCTAATGAATCAAAACTTTGATTAATATTTTCAAAATCTACTGTTGTATCTTCTAAATATGATAGTGATCTTTCATCTAATGAATTATCTGTTTTTTCTATTCCCCCGCTTGATTGTCTTACTAAAGCTACCACCATTAAAGACAATAATAGAATTTCTAGTTTTCTTCTTTGACCTTTTATATCTTTCATAAATTCCCTCTTTAGATATTATAACCTTTTGTTTCTAAAAATCGAGATTTTAAATAATCAATCTTATTTAAGGATATATATCTATATATGTATCTTTTTAAAATAATTGCTATAAAATGGGATTTCATTCTTTTGGTTCAGACATTTTTTCAGATTTTTGCAAGACATTTTTTCCTAATTTACTCTACCTTACGCGATTGCTATAATATAGGTGAATGCGGAACATATTGCGTAAATTTATTTCGTATTCAATATAGAAAGATACTTTTATTGTTTATTTACTATTAACTTATTAAATCTAGTTGCCTTTCTAAAAATTTAGTTGTACTATATATTTTATTATTTTTTGTGTTTTATTCATAATGTTGAGGAAGTAGTATGTATCCTTTGATGCTTTTACTTCCTTTTTTTCTTCAAAAAATAAATAAAAGTATCTTTCTTAAGAAAGTATTCTAACCAAGGGGGGTTAATATGAATAATTCATTACTTAGTAAAGAGGAACTATCTTTATATGATTATGTGAAATTAAGAAACTTGATTTTGATAATATTTGCTCTTTTTAAGTATTTAAAGCTTAAAGATGCAAATGTATCTTTGCCTAAAATCACTACTGATTTTCGAGTTAGATATGATGACTCTATCAAAGTAGATTCCCTTAGTATTACCGATATTAATCTTAAGAATCTATTATTGAAAGTCAAAGATGAAAGTCAAAAAAGAGAATTGTTATCAAAAATAACTTTAGCACTTAGAAAATTAAATGAACTTGAACTTCAGGTTTTTAGTCTAATCTTCTATAAGTGTAAAAGTGAGCAAGAAATAATGGATACGATAAATTATGGTAAAGATAAAGTTCGAGAAATACGTAAAAGTGCATGTATTAAATTCGTATCTGCCCTTGGTTTAGATTATAAGTGCTTTAAATAATTAAAGCATGAGAAAGGAAAAGTGACATATGAAAAATAATTAACAAATATTTTGTAGAAAAAAGAAAGGGATGTACTTATGTTAAAAAATTGTTTAATTATAATATTTATGTTATTAACAACTACTATTACAAATCTTTTTATTAAAGATAATTTCTATACAGACATCAATATTAATAGTAATGAGGAAAATATTCCAATTACGGATACAGAGAATAACGAAATTTTAGAAAATAAAAATATAGAAATTAATAATGAAAATATAGAAGATCAAAACACTAATAATGATATTAAGCAAAATAATGAAGTAGATAATGTTAGTAAAGATGATATTCTTAAAGAGCCTGAAGATGATAAGTCTAATAAAGAAGAGACATATGATAAAGATCCAGCGGAAGGAAAATGTGAGCCATTAAAGTTTATTTTTAGCTTTGTAAGGCCAGATTTCTCTTCTTTTGAAGATTGTACTAATACGGGTGACAAATACCTTGAAATGGGCTATGGGTACATTTGTGATTATTTTCCTGATGATTGTGGGGACGTTTACTATATGCTCACGTTATATGAGCCTAACTCAGGAATAATGCATGACTATCACGATATATCACTTAAAGAATAATCTTTTTAACATTGAGAGGGGGTATATAATTGAAAAGACAATTTAAATATTTATTATTTTTATTAGTTTTAGTTGTAGTAACTCCAATAGCAAAAGTGAAAGCAGATACTTATAAAGACCAATTTAATGAAGTTTATATGTGGATACCTAATACATATCTTGCAAAGGAAAAGCCAGGCACTGAACCAGATTACTTTCAATTATCGATGATAACAAGAAAAAGTAACAATCAGTTCGTTTATTGCATTGAGATACAGGCTGATTTATCGCCGGTTAACACATACACAGGATATGATTATAATCAATTTAATTACGCTAATCTTACGGCCGAACAGTGGCAAAGAATTCAATTACTTGCTTATTATGGATATGGTTATAAAGATGATACTATCGATCATAGTGATTTAAAATGGTATAGTGTTACGCAATATATGATTTGGCAAACTGTCCCTCATGGATATGATATTTACTTTACAGACACTCTGGTAGGAACCAGAATAACAAGATTTGAAGATGAAATGAAGGAAATGGAAAGCTTAATTGCAAGCCATTACATTATTCCGGATTTCGGCTCCGATAATTTTGAAATGGCAGTAGGAGGTTCTTTACATTTAACAGATAAAAATGGGGTTTTAACTAAATATAATGTAGTTAATAGCGAAGGTATTGTGGTTAATAAAAATTCAAATGAGCTAACAATAAATGCTAGTAGTATTGGTAATGATACTATAACTCTAACTAAAAAAGATACTCGATTTTCACTTCCATCAATTATATATGTGGATGTTGATTCCCAAAAAGTTATTGAAGTTGGAAGCTATGATCCAGTTAGTACCCAAATAAATATTAGAACAAATGGTGGCAAGGTATCAATTCATAAACAAGATTATGATACTGGGCTATCAAAACCTCAAGGACAGGCTTCTTTAAAAGGTGCTGTATATGGAATATATAAGGAAGATGGTAGTTATGTTTCGCAGATAATAACTGATGAAAACGGATACACTATAAGTGATTACTTACCTGGTTTAGGGCGATACTATCTTCAAGAAATCACTCCTAGCAAAGGATACGAGCTTGATACACAAAAATATTACTTTGATATGCAGACAAATAATTTAAGTGTAGATATTAAAGTAAAAGAAAAAGTAATTGAAAGAGAATATACCATTACCAAAGTAAAAGCTTCAGGAAAAACCGAGATTTTAACTCCTGAAGCAAATGTTCAGTTTGGTATTTATGATATGAATGATAATCTTATTAAAGCTTTAACAACGGATAAAGATGGTAAGATAACCTTTAAATTACCTTATGGTAAATACATTTTAAGACAGTTATCTAAACCGGTAGGTTTTGAAAAAATGAAAGACTATGAATTTGAAATTACTGAATCTGGTCCGATGGTTAATAAGGTGTTTTCTAATGCCGAAATCACTGCACGAGTTAAAGTTATCAAAGTTGATCAAGATGGTAATAAGATTTTCAAAGCGGGAATTAAATTTAAAATTAAAGATTTAGCATCAAATGAGTATGTATGCCAAACAGTAGCTTATCCAAGTAATAAAACCTATTGTGAATTTGCAACTGATGAAAATGGCGTTTTGATAACACCCTACCCTTTGAGTTCAGGTAACTATCAATTGGAGGAAGTTGATGAATTAATTGATGGATATTTATGGAATCCTAATCCTATAAAGTTTTCTATTAATGAAAATGCCGATATTAAAAGTTCTGATGGATTTGATGCTATTATTGAGCTGAAATTTCCTAATACGGAAGTAAAAGGGCAAATACAAATTAATAAAATTGGGGAAAAAGTAGTTATTAAAGATGGAATTTTCATCTATCAAGAAATTCCCTTACCAAACATCATATTCGGCTTATATGACGAAAATGGTTCTTTGATAAAAAAATATACAACCGATACAGATGGTCATATAAATATCGATAATCTAAAACTAGGAAAGTATTTTTTAAAAGAATTAGAAACTAAAGTTGGATATGTTCTTGATGGTAAATTATATGAAATCCATCTTAAATATAAAGATCAATATACTCCTATAGTGTCGGAAACATTTACTTTAAAAAACTATTTAGAAAAAGGCCATTTATTATTTACCAAAAAAGATATATCGACTGGTAAAGAAATGCCAGGAGTAAAAATAGAAATATATACGGATAATAATGAACTAATATATTCAGGTATTACTGATGCCAATGGCCAAATAAATGTTGATAATTTGTTTGTAGGAAAATTCTACATAATAGAAACTGAAACTATTACAGGATATAAATTAACTAAAGAAAAATTATATTTTGAAATTAAGGAAAATGATGAAATAGTTAAAGCTGAAATGACTAACGACAAAATCAAGGGAGACTTAGAGTTTAACAAAGAAGACTTATCAACTTCAAAACCTTTACCTAATGCCTTAATTGAGATTTATAAAGTTGAAAATGATGAGCTCATCTTCTCAGGAAAAACTGATAATAAGGGTAAAATTATTATTAAGAATTTAGAATATGGCAAATACTATATTCTTGAAAAAGAAGCTCCCGAAGGATATATTTTAAATGATGAAAAAATGTTTTTCGAAATCAAGGAAGATGGTCAAGTTGTTAAGGCTACAATGAAAGATGAAAAGGAAGAAATGCCTAATACTTTTAACACAGATTTCCCAAAAATGTTGATAATTTGTGGTAATGCTTTAACAGGAATTATTTTATTAATCTATGGCAAAAAGAAAAATTATTAGATATGTTGGTTTAATAATGTTCCTTTATTCAATTTTTAGTTGTTGGAAATTCGTTGATAGTAAAAAATTAAACCAAAAAGAAACAGAAACAATAATTTCGCAACAATTTTATAATTCTCACGCCCAAGTTAATGACATATCTTACAATGCTTTAAGTAATGATTATCTTGGATATATAGAACTTGAAAAATATCATATTAAAAGACTAATCATAAATGGAACTGATACTAAGAATCTCGATAAAGGCTTTGTTGGTCACCTGAGCGGCTCTGCTGATCTTGATGATAAATATGGTAATACTATTTTAGCAGGCCATAGCATTATCAATGTTTTTCAAAATTTGCATCATACTAAAGTTGGAGACGAAATTAAAATTGTAACCAACTTAAATTCCTATAAATATATTATTGTGGAAAAACACGTAATAAATGATAATGACTTTTCTTATTTTCAACAATGTAATGATCAAAAGATATTAACATTAGTCACTTGTGAAAATAATAATAAAAATCGACTTATAGTTATTGCTAAGTTGCAAGAATAAATTATTTTATTTGCAACTTTTTATTTGCTCTTAAATTTCTTAAAGAATTAAGAACTGCGATTAAAGTAACTCCAACATCGGCAAAAACCGCTTCCCACATTGTTGATAGACTAATTAATGTAAGAACTAATACTATTATTTTTATAGCAATGGCTAAAGTAATATTTTCTTTTACAATCTTCATAGTTTTATTAGATAATTTTATAACAGTATTAATCTTTTGAAGTTCATCAGTCATGATAACAATATCGGCGGCTTCGATAGCACTATCAGCTCCTAAAGCACCCATAGCAATGCCTACATCGGCTAAAGCTAAAACCGGAGCATCGTTAATACCATCACCCACAAAAGCTACTTTGTTAGTTTTTTTATTTTGCAATAATTCCTCGACTTTTTTTACTTTATCTTACGGTAACAAATCGGTATAGACTTCATCAATTGCTAAAGCTTTTGCAGCATCTTTATAATGATTAGCTGAAATGACCCCTTGATATAAATCGGCATTCCAGGATGTGCCATTCTTAATTAAATTTGCATAATCATAAATAGATTCTTCTAAAGAGGAATAGGTCCGGAAAGATGCTTGAACTTTTTGCCATTGATTATTCGTAAACTCTTTTGTGGCATAGTTTTGAGCATTCGTTGATCCTTTTATACCAAAATAATTATTCGATTCTTTTGACAACTGACTCTTTCCCCAGTTCGACTCAAGAGCT
>CANRMZ010000030.1 GCA_947631885.1 uncultured Bacilli bacterium | reverse complement strand
TGAGTCTCACGGTTTCTACCTGTTTTAGCAGAACCACCAGCGGAATCTCCCTCGACTAAGAAAAGCTCATTTTTACTTAAGTCTTTACCTGTTGCTTTAGCAAGTTTACCACTTAGTATTTTATCTTTCTTTTCTTTGCCCTTGCCATTTCTTACTTGTTCACGAGCTTTACGAGCAGCTTCTCTAGCCTCCATAGATTTAGTAGCTTTATTAATAATATTTAAAGCTGTTTCCCTATTTTCCTCTAAAAAGAATTTGATTTGTTCATAAGTTATACTTTCGGTTATACTTCTTGCTTCAGGGGTTCCTAACTTAGATTTAGTTTGCCCTTCGAATTGAAGTGAAGCTTCCGGAACCTTAAGACTAATAATCGCACTTAAGCCTTCCCTTACATCAGAACCATCAAAAACCGTATTACCTTTTAAGATGTTATTATTTTTAATATAATCATTAAAGGCTTTAGTAATACCGGTTTTAAAACCTACTTCATGAGTACCACCATCAGGAGTTTTAACATTATTAACAAATGATAAGATATTTTCATTATAAGTATCCGTATATTGCATCGCAACATCTACTTCAATACCATTTTTAACACCCGAGAAAGATACAATATTACTAAGGGCAGTCTTACCATCATTGATATATTCCACAAAGTTATTTAAACCATTCTTATAAGAATATACTTCTTTTTTATCATCCTCTTCATCTACTACTTCAATAGTAAGACCAGATATTAAGAAAGCGCTTTCTTGCATCCTTTCACATATCGTTGTATAGGAAAAATGACAATTTTTAAATATTTCATAATCGGGTTTAAAAGTTACAGTTGTACCCGTTTTCTTAGACTCACCTACTTGTTTTAAAGGGATAGCTACTTTACCCCCATCCTCAAAACGAATATTAGATATTTTTCCATCACGATAGATAACAACATCCATAAAGGAACTTAAAGCATTAACAACGGAGGCACCAACACCATGAAGACCACCAGAGACTTTATAGCCTGCTTCTTCAAATTTACCACCAGCATGAAGGATTGTATAAATAACTTCAGGAGTTGATTTACCACTTTCATGCATGCCAATCGGTACACCCCGACCATTATCGGTAACCGTGATACTTTCATCTTTATTTAAAGTTATCTTAATATAATCACCATAACCATTTATAGCTTCGTCTATTGCATTATCAACAATTTCCCAAACTAAATGGTGTAAGCCTCTTTTATCAGTAGAACCAATATACATACCAGGTCTTTTACGAACAGCTTCAAGACCCTCCAAGATTTTTATTGATGTTTCATCATAATTTGCCATACTCTCACCATTTTAATTATAAACAAAAAAGAAGATTTTCGCAATCTTCTTGACAGTTAATACTAAGTTTATTGATCTTCAACTTCATCTTCACTATCTAACATATCATATTTACTAGTTAATACATCATACACTTCTTTATTAACTTTAAATGGTCCTTCAGAATCTGTAGCTTTAACAATTTCAATTGTTATATCTGGTAAAAATGTAAAAACATATATAAATGATGTTGCATCATTGTTAGGGCCGAAGAATATTACTGAAGTATCCCATATTTGATCTATTAGCACATTTTCCATATAAGGGTTATTATCAAAATCATAATCTATATCTGGATCGCTGACAATAATGTTTACCCTGTCACCTTCTTTAAAAGAAAAATCAGATATATTTTTAATATCTTCTTTATGAATAAAAAAGTTAATAGAGTCTTTTTCTCCTATTGTTTCATCGTAAGTTTTAGGCTCAGCCTTTTTATGATTTAATATTAAACCAAGAGTAGCAATAATAGCTACTATTACTAAAATGACAATAATAGATATATAAATCTTCTTATGTTTTTTTATAATACATCCTCCTTTCTATTTAAAAGGTATCATATATAATTTTTAAAAACTAACAAGATTTAATGATTTTGTACAAAATAGAGTCTACTTGTAATTTAGTAATATGCTCCCAAGCTAGAATCAAATATTTTTTCATAGGAATATAATTTACGAAAATTTAATTTATAATTATAAAACACATCTTTATTATTATCAAAGTAAATTGATATAAAAATATCATCGTTTATATCAAAATTTCTACCAAAATAAAGCGTATCTTCTTTCTTTTGCATTACAAATGGATTGTAATTACACTTATACTCATTTATTTGCTTTCTTTCCCTAGTATCTTTATCTTCATAATATATTAAAACATTACAGCCTTCATCTATTTCAGAAGAAATAACCCCAGGTTTTAAAATATATTCATCACTTGTTTCAATAAATACAAACTCTGACATAATAATATCGCTACTGTCTATACTAGCATAATAAACATTAACTTTATTACGGTTAATAATTAGTACCATAGACATTATAGGTAGTATAATACAAATTGATACTAGTAAAATTATTAAAATCTTTTTTATTATTTTTATATTCTTATCAAAAAAATTCTTTTTATTATAATATTCCTTTTTTATTTCATTAAAATCAATATCAAGTTCTTGGCAAAGCATTGGTAATATTGAAACATCAGGCTTATTCTTATCTTTTTCCCAATTTGCTATAGACTGTTGCGTAGTATTAATAATAGTTGCTAAAGCATTTTGACTTAAGTTATGTTTTTTTCTTGCTTCTTTAATAATAGTTCCTAAACTTTCCTTCATAATGAACTCCTAAAACAATTATAACAAATAAAAAAAGATTACACGTTCTAAAATGTAATCTTGTTTATTAATCTCTTAATAATATTAAATCCTCAGGTAATTCCATTGAATCATTTGGATATAATAAATTATGAATGTGAGTAGCTAAATCAATATATGTTTCATATAAACTTTCTTCTTCAGTTAAAGTAGCATCTAAATGACCAAATAATTCAAGCCATAGCTTCATGTCATAAATGTCTGTAGGATTTAAAGATAAAACATATAAATTTTCAAGCTCATTTAAATACACATCAATACCAAGACCAGTTTTAGCCATAGCCTCTTTAATTCGAAGATATGCTTCATCACTTGCAAACATATCATCTAAAGTATCTTCAATAGAGGAAGGTTCAAAAACAGTTTCAAGCGCTGTTAGAACTGTAGGACAAACCACTTTATCAAACTCATTCAAACTATGTTCTTCATCGCATGTGCATAAATGAGTACCAACTGCTAAAGGATAATATAGATAGTAAGCGTTTTGCATTTCACTCAACGTACTTTGCAAAGTACCTACAGTTTGTTCATATTCATCATCAGATAGTCCCATAGGATAAGCTGCATAAACTACGACGTTTTCAAGCTCTTGTTGTACTTTAGGATCGTTAATATCTACTTTTTTATCTTTCAAATTATCATAAGTAGCTTTAGATACCTCTAAATTGGTATATTCTTCCGGAGTATCTAATACTTCTTCAATATTTTCTCTAGGAAGAGATTCTAAATAACTATAATATTGGGCTAACTTATCATTAGTCATTTCCTCATATGATGCTAATGCACTTTCCGTAGGTGCTACTGGAGCATTTATCTCATCTGAATTTGCACAGCCTGGTATCATACCAAAAGCAATTGATGCGCTTAAAAGAAAAGATAATAATTTTTTAGATTTCATATATTCCTTTTTTTCCCCTTTTTCTTAACGGTAAGTTATTATACTCTTCTATAGAAAAAAGTCAAGATAATCATTTTATCCGACTCTAGAGAAAAAATCATCCCACCAATAAATTCCATTTGAATACACTATCGAACTTTGAGGTGCAAATGCAACTCCATCTTCATCCATGACAGTAGCGTAATAGGTATTACCTTGTTGAGTCCAAGTACCGGTTAAAATCACAGGAACGCCATTATTTACACTAGCCATACTATCCCAAGATACTACTAGTGTTCCATCAGCATTAAAAGTAACACTACCTGGAGGCCCACTGAAAGTGCCTACAACAGAATATATTTGTGAATCATCTATAATAGGCTCTTCTGTCTGAGGATAATAATTAACTGGAGGTAATTCTACAGAACCAGAATTAGATTCATTTTGATCATTATTATTAGTTTCTTCAATAGGCTCATTATCTTGAGGTATGTCATTAACACCTTCAATATAAGAAAAAGCATCTATTATTTTCTTTTCAAGATTCTTTTGCTCTGTTGCTGTTAAATAATCTGAAGTTCTTATTAATACTGTACCAATAACAGTATGGGAACCTGAAGCTAAAATTCCACCATCAAATCCCGCTAAATAGTCTCTTCTTTTAATAGCATCTTCTTCCTTAGAATATACTTCTATTGCTCCTCCGGCATCGGTTCCTTTGTCTATTAATGTATTACCATATACTTCATATTGATTAACATTTGAACTCGAAAAGTAAACAGTAGCAGTATATCCACCCGGTTTATTTAGTTGACCATTTGGATCATTATCTTCAGTTACAGCACTTACATCAGTGATTTCATCAATAGTTTGTAATCTTTGAATAATAAATTCTTCTGTTGGGTTAGTTAATTGTTTATACACTTTAATGCTGATTTCATAATCATTAATTGCTTTCTTTAAATCTTCTATAATATTTGTGTAATCGGGAGGTGTCTTTAGACTTTTTGTTTTTTCTTTAATTTTTTTAGTAGTAAAAGGCTTACTATCTAGTACAACTCTTGAAGCTTGAGCCTTTTTCTTTGTAGCTTTAGCATTAGTCACGACTTCATCATTTACTACTTTTTCTTTAGAATTAATCAGTTGTTCTACTTTTTTTATATATTTATCTAATTCACTATTTTTATCCTTTATTACATCTACCACTTTATTATATTCTTTTACGGCATTAATATATGGTCTTCCGACAAATAAAAAAGTTATTGCTCCTAATGCTATAACAATAACTAATACTGATATTAATAATTTCTTTTTCACTGCTAACTCCTCAAATTATCTTTTTAACTTAGGAAGAACCATTTCTTTAGTATCCTCATATAGAAAATCAACATCTTCTTCAGTCTTTTTCTTTGTTAATTTTTCTAAACTATCTAGTTCTCTTCCTATAGAATCTGATATTTTTTCAAAATCATCAATATTAACTGTCTTTACTCCCGTATCTTTGCTTAATCTAGGAAGTTCGATAGTTCTAGTATATTCATAAGAGCTTTCTTCCGGTTCCCTTACTTCTGCTTTTTCTTTTTCACTAGTCTCTTTAAAGGCATCTTCAACTTTTAACTTTTCTAATTTACGAGTTTCTACTAGTTTTTGATCTTTTCTACCCCAAAAATAAACAACAATAAAGGCAATAACTAAAAGAATTATAAAAAGGCCTAAAAATATAGGAAAGTTTTCATTAGAGTATAGGGAAATAATAAAATCTTTCACTCTTAGACACCTCTTTATTCTAATTAAAATTTTATCACGAAGACTAATAAAAAACAATAAAATTGTGATATTTAAATGAGCATTATTTGAGCTTTGTAATAACTATTCTCTTTTTGATAGATAGCTACCTCATTATCTTGGTATATTAATATTATATTATCACTATCTTCATTTATGAATATCTTATTGCCATTTTGAACTTTTTTGTATTCTTCATCAGTTAAATTATAAGTTTTAAAATCAAGAAAATCTTTAGCAAAATATAACTTATAGTTACCAGATTTTATATCATCAATTAAAGATGAATCTTTATCTACATCAAAATTCCATTCTTTAGTTCTACGAAGGTCTTGCATTACACCAATAACATTTAATTTATCACATATAATTTGAATTAAGCTTCTGATATATGTACCCTTTTCTACAACAAACTTAATAGTGCATTCATCTTCTTTAAACTCAAGCAACTCAGTATCATAAATAGTTATGACATTTTTAGGTAGCTCTATATCAATATTTTCTCTTGCATATTCATATAGTTTTTTACCATTAATCTTTTTAGCAGAGTATATAGGGATTTCTTGTTCAATCTTACCCTTTAGATTATCAAGGACTTTTAATAAATCTTCCTTAGCTATATGACAGTCTTTTTCTTCAAGAACGTTCCCTGTGATATCTAAAGTATCGGTCTTTATCCCGAGCTTAACAGTAGCAATATATTCTTTTTTAGTATCTTGTAATAAGGGAACAAGTTTAGTGTATTTACCTAAGCACATAATAAGGATTCCTGTAGCCAAAGGGTCTAATGTACCTGTATGGCCAATTTTCTTCATACCAAAAATATGGTTAAGTTCATTAACCATATCTCTGCTTGTTTTATCTTTAGGTTTATCTAATAAAATAATCCCATTTACCATATAATCCTACTTTTCTTCATGTAATTTATTTATTATATTTTCAATATTTTGACCATAAGCAATAGACGTATCATAAACAAAATGAAGCTCTGGAGTATTTCTAATATCCATGCACTTAGCAAGTTTTCCCCGGATGAAAGGAGCAGCTTCATTAGCCTCTTTTTCCATTTGTTTATTATCAAGATCAGATACCGAAGTAAAATATACCTTACAATAACTTAAATCATGCGATAAATCGCAACCTGTTATTGTAATAGTCTTTAAAAGATCATCGGTAGTTTCACGTTGAATAATCGTGGGAAGATACTTTTCAATATCTCTTTCAATTCTTTTAATATTAAAATTAGTCACGAGCTACCTCTTGAAGTTCATAGATTTCTAAAGTATCATTTTCTCTAAAGTCATCAAATTTTTCTAGAGTAACACCACATTCATAACCTTTTTTAACTTCTTTAACACTATCTTTTTCTCTTTGAACAGAAGCTATCTTAGTATCTGTTAAAACAACACCATCACGAATAACTCTAGCACTGGCACTTGATTTAACTACACCATCCATTACATAACATCCAGCGATATTACCAATCTTAGAGAATTTAAAGATTTTTCTAACTTCCAAAGTACCAATAGTTTTTTCTTCGAATTCAGGATCAAGCATACCCTTCATAGCTTGTTCCATTTCTTCCACTAATTTATAAATAATCGTATATAGTCTAATTTCAACGTCATATTCCTTAGCCATTTCTTTAGCTCCAGGAGAAGAAATAACATTAAAGCCAATAACAATAGCTTTAGAAGCACTAGCTAAAACAATATCACTTTCCGTTATTTGACCAATACCACTTCTGATAACTTTGACTTTAACACCATCAATATCAATTTTTTCTAAAGCACCTTTAACAGCTTCTTCACTACCACGAACATCAGTCTTTAAAACAACAGATATTTCTTTTTGGCCTTCATTAATACTATTAAATAATTCATCAAGAGAAAGTCCTTTGTGTTTATTTTCACTTTTAGCTTCATGTTCTTTTCTCTTAGCAGCAACATTCTTAGCTTCTTCAATTGTCTCAAATGCCATGAATTTATCGCCTGCTCTTGGATTATCATTTAAGCCTGTTATCTCAACAGGAGTAGATGGTCCAGCTTCAACAATACTTTGACCTAAATCATTTTTCATAGTTCTAATCTTACCATAAGTAGTACCTACAGCAACTGGGTCTCCTAAACGAAGAGTACCATTTTGGATTAAGAATGAAGCTACTCCACCAATATTTTTATCAAGTCTTTCTTCAATAACTGCTCCTAAAGCATAACGCGATGGATTAGCTTTGAATTCTGAAACTTCACTAATAGCTAAAATAGTTTCTAATAGGTTATCAACACCTTCACCAGTTTTAGCAGAAATGTTAATAAATGGAACATCACCACCCCAGCTTTCAGGTGTAATATTTATTTCAGCCATTTCGGTATAAATTCTATCAATATTAGCATCTGGTTTATCTATTTTATTAACCGCTACGATAATAGGTACTTTAGCAGATAAAGCATGCTCAACAGCTTCTTTAGTTTGAGGCATAACACCATCATCGGCCGCAACAATGATAATAACAATATCAGTAACTGATGCTCCCCTGGCTCTCATTTGCGTAAAAGCCGCATGACCTGGAGTATCAATAAAGGTAATCTTATTATCATTATATTCTATTTGATAAGCACCAATAGCTTGGGTAATTCCTCCGAATTCAGTATCAACAACATGAGAATGGCGAATATAATCAAGTAGTGTCGTTTTACCATGGTCAACATGACCCATGATTGTTACAATTGGTGGTCTTGGTAATAAATCTTCCTCATTATCTATTACTTCATAGCTTTCAAAATTTGAAACATCTTGGCTTTCTTCTCTTTTTAGAGTTTTACCGTAGTCTAAGACTAATATTTCTGCATTTTCAAAACTAATTGGATCATTGATATTAAGCATTAAACCAAGATTAATAAGTTTCTTTATTACATCAGTAGCAGCAACATCTAAAGCATTACTTAAATCAGAAACTGTCATATTATCTTTGTATATAACTATGTTATCAGATGTATTACCCTTTAACTTAGTTTTATTTTTATACATTTGTTTCTTTAGGTTCTTGAATTCTTTATTTTCCTTAGCACTATCTTTCTTTTTTAACTTTTGTTTACTAGTGCTAGTTGAGGATAACTTATCAATATTCTCACTTTCAAGAACACCTGTAACAACATCATCGATGGCCTCTTCTTCTTCATATGTAGTTTCTTTATCTGTGCTTATTAAGTTAAGCATATTATCAAGAATAATAATATCATCATCCGTAAGTTCAGTATTATTATCAGCTTTAATACCTACTTGTTCACATTGCTTTAATACTTCAGCAACAGATAAACCCACATCCTTAGCATAATCTTTAATATTCATAATCATCCACCTTTCTTTTTTATTTAATTTAATCTATTTTATAACTTTGCTTATTTCTTCGAGTAATTCTTTACCATTTTTACCTTCATACTTTTCAATTTTAATACCCACCTTCTTAGCTATCTCACTAGAAAGACTCGCATCATATTCCGCATCATATACAATTCTTTGAATACCAGCATTGATTAAAGAATTCATACAATCTTTACAAGGAAAAGTATTAACATACGCTGTTGCACCATCTAAAGATACACCATGACGAGCCGCAAAAGCTACAGCATTTTGTTCACCATGAGATGCCGGACAAATTTCTAAGTATTTACCACTTTGATAGTCAGGCATAGCTCTTCTTTTACAGCCTCCAGCATCTTCACAATGCTCCATTTTACGAGCTGGTCCATTAAAGCCAAAAGATACTGGACTATCATCTTTAACTATTACACAACCTACTTTTCTTGATAAGCAAGTTGATCTAATAGCAGCAACTTTAGCTAAAATCATATAATATTCATCTTTACTAGGTCTACTCATTTTCTAACCTCTCTAATAACATATCATATATTTCATCAGGAACTGTTACTTCAAGTAGTCTATCTAATACTTTATTCTTTTTAGCCTTAAGAATTACTTCTTTATCTTTTTTTAAATATGCTCCTTTACCATTTTGCTTGCCAGTTTCATCATAAACAACTTCTTTTTCGGGAGTTCTTACGATTCTAAATAAATCTTTTTTTTCACATTTTTCTTTGGTTACAGCGCATGATCTTAAAGGAACTTTTTTCATTATTTATTTCCTTCTTCATTAATTTGGCTTAATGTCTTAATTGAAATATGATAATGAGTAAGCTTACTAGCAAGTTTAATATTGCTTCCCTTTTTACCAATAGCAAGTGATAAATTATCATCATTAACAATTGCTAAAGCTTCTTTATCTTCTTCGCTTGTAATACTTACGATAACATCTTTCGCAGGAGCTAAAGCATTCTTAATAAATGTTTCTGTATCTTCAGAATATTGTATCAAGTCAATTCTTTCTTGGCCTAATTCCTTTAAAATACCTGCGATACGGCAACCTTTTTCACCAATACAAGCTCCAATAGGATCGACTTTATCATTATTAGAGAAAACCGCTACCTTACATCTTATACCAGGTTCTCTTACAACTTGATATATTTCAATAGTACCATTGATAATCTCTGGTATTTCTTGTTCAAATAATCTCTTAACAAAACCATAATGTTTTCTTGATAACATTATAAGAGGCCCTTTAGTATTGCTTTCTACTTTAGTAATATATACCTTAATATTAGAACCCATCTTAATTTCTTCCCCAGGAATAATTTCACTTTTAGGAAGAATACCTCTTGTACGGCCTAAGTTAATATAGTAGTTTCTTTGGTCTTCCATAGCTACCATACCAACCATTATTTCAAATTCTTTACCGTTGAATTCTTCAATAATACTATTCTTTTCCGCTTCTCTTATTTTTTGCGTAAGTACTTGTTTAGCAGTACCCGCAGCAACACGGCCAAAGTCTTCTGGCGTAACTTCGACTTGAATTGTATCACCAACTTTAGCATC
>CANRMZ010000029.1 GCA_947631885.1 uncultured Bacilli bacterium | reverse complement strand
ATATTTTTTTATTTATTTTATATAAATGATTATAATAATCTAAATCATTACTTTTACCAAATTCTTTTTGAAATTTAGTAAGCCTTTCTTTACCTTTTCTATATAATATGATGTCATAATATTTATTTTTTTCATAAACTACTATTTCTTTGGCTATTTTATAGCCTTTTTTGTTCATTGATGTTCTTAATAATTCTAAATCATTATTAGAACTTAATATTATTGTATCAGGTAATTTATCCTCATTTAAAATATCTAATATGCTGCTTGTTCCCATTCCACTTATGATAATCGTATCATATATTTTGGGAATCTTTTTAAGGCCATCTGCTTCATATAATTCTATATTAGAAGCATTATATTTCTTGATATTATTTTCAGCATTTTTTAAAGCGTTTGGGGATATGTCACTAGCTAAAGCTTTTTGACATATCTTATTTTTTATAAGGTAAATGGGCAGAAGACCATGATCGGTTCCGACATCAAGAGGAAACGAGCCCTTGGAAACTAAAGATGCGACTGCAAAGAGTCTTTTATTAAGCATTAATCCTCCAAGAAATCTTTTAGTTTTTTAGCTCTTGATGGATGACGAAGCTTACGTAATGCTTTAGCTTCAATTTGTCTAATTCTTTCTCTTGTTACGTTAAACTTTTTACCTACTTCTTCAAGAGTATGACATGTTCCATCAATTAAACCAAATCTAAGTTCTAGAACTTCTTGTTCTCTTGGTTGAAGAGACATAAGAACTTGTTTTATTTCTTCTTTTAGAATTTCGTTTTCCGTATATTCTTCAGGGGAAAGAGAGCTTTCATCTTTTAAGAAATCGCCTAAATGGGAATCATCTTCTTCACCAATTGGGGTTTCTAAAGAAACTGGATCTTGAGAAATCTTAATTACTTCTCTTACTTTATCAACACTTAACCCCATTTTCTTAGCAAGTTCTTCGTCAGTAGGTTCGCGGTCTAGATCTAGAGTCATTTGTCTTTGAACTCTTACCATCTTATTGATAGTTTCTACCATGTGAACTGGTACTCTTATGGTTCTTGCTTGGTCTGCTAAAGCTCTGGTTATAGCTTGACGTATCCACCAAGTAGCGTAAGTTGAAAATTTATATCCTCTATCTGAGTCAAATTTATCAACGGCTTTCATAAGACCAATGTTACCCTCTTGGATTAAATCTAGGAATAAAAGGCCTCTTCCCACATATCTTTTAGCAATAGATACAACAAGACGAAGGTTACTTTCCGCAAGTAATCTTTTAGCCTCTTCATCATTTTGATTAATACGAGCAGATAAGGCTGTTTCTTCTTCCGTTGTAAGAAGAGGAATACGACCTATTTCTTTTAAATACATTCTAACAGGGTCATTAATATTAATATCTTTAGTTATTTCTTCATCTTTTAAAAGGATTGGTTCACTACCACTATCTTCCTCATCTTTTCCTTCATCAGCTTGAGAAATAACCTTAATATTTTCTTCCATTAACTTATTATATAATTCATCTAATAAGTCACTATCTATTTCAAGGCCTTTTAATTTATCGGCAAGGCCTTCATAAGTAATATATCCTTTTTCTTTACCTTCTTTTATTAGTTCTTCTTCTCTTTGTTTAAAAGATTTAATCTCTTTCATTCTTTCCCACATCCTTTTTTAATTCTGTTAATCGCGCAATTAATTCGATCTTCTTGTTCATATCATTCTCGTTTTTAATTTGCTCTTTTATAGCCTTTATTTCATTATCATCAATACACCTAGACATAATGCCTAGTAGTTTAACAAACTCTGCCTCACCTATGTCTCCCACCTTTAATGAGGAAATAACCCCATTTACGTACTCGCTTATCTTATCATATTTTACGATAAAGTCAATAAAACCTGCAATATCTATGTTATTATTTTTCTTAATATAACTACCTATTAAAGATACTGTTTCTCTTTCGATTTTGTTGTCTAAATAGCCTAGTTTATTCATAAATATTTGATAGTATTCTTTATGAAGTAGCATCGCATAGATAACCTGATTACAAGCAAGTTCATAGCGATTTTGTTTTTCTTTAATTTTCACCTCTTGTTTTTGCTCTTTAACAGGAGGTGATACAGCTATGTTTTTTCTTATAATATTAGCATCTAAGCCATAATCTTTGCATATTTTAGCAATGGTAACTTCTTTTTCCAGTTCATCAGCACCTTTTAGGCTTTCTAAAACATCTTTAATGTATGCCGTCAGCTCCTGAGGATTATCTAAATTTTTGCCTTCTTTTAAAGCTTCAATTTTATAATCCATATATTTTATAGCATGATTTATATTATCTTTTAAGGCATTTTCCCCATATTTTCTAATATATTCATCAGGGTCTTTAGCACCACTTAAGCGTACAACATAAACATCAAGGCCGCCCTGCATCATCTGATCGCCCACTTTTAAAGTAGCGCTACTTCCTGCATTATCACTATCAAGGATCAAAATAACTTTGCTATTTAACCTTTTTAAAGCTTCAATTTGCGCTTTGGATATCGCAACACCCATCAAAGCTATAACATTTTTAATGCCTCTTGCATATAAAGATATAGCATCCATATTACCTTCGACAACGATAATCTGTTTATTTAATCTGGCCGTATCTTTAGCATTATAGTAGTTAAATAAAATATTACTCTTATGATATATTATGGTTTCTTTAGTATTAATATATTTATTAGGCTCATCTTTTTTATAGGCTCTGGCTGTGTACCCAACAGGATTATTTTGCATATCAAAAATAGGAATCATAATCCGCTCAGAAAACATATCGTAATAATCAATGCCACTTTTATTTAAAAGGCCTAAATCATAAGCTTTTTCTAAAGAGCTTTTTTTATTTTCTAAGAATTCTTTTAGCTTGCTATCTTTTAAAGATAATCCTATTTTAAAATCTTTAATTATCGCCTCATCAATACCCCGACCAACTAAATACTTTTTAGCATCAATACCTTCCGTGGAAGCTAAATTATTTTGATAAAACTTAAGTGATAAATCCATCATTTGATATTCATCTTTAAATTTACTTGATGTATCTTTAACCGGGGTATAAGCAAAATCAATGCCTGTTTTATTAGCGACAATCTTAACCGCTTCGAGATAAGAGACATTCTCAAAGTTTTTAACGAAAGTAAAAACATTACCTCCTGCATTGCACACAAAACACTTAAAGATATTTAACTTTAAGGATACGTGCATACTAGGGCTGTGATCTTCATGAAATGGACAAATGCCTACATAATCACTACCCTTTTTTTCAAGAGGTACATAACTACCAATTATATCTGCAATATTAGCAGCTTCTCTAATTTGATTAATTTTGTCTTCACTAATAAATGCCATATTTATCCCCTACAATTATAATATATTACGTTTAGGTGCCCAATTTCCTTTTTTTATTTTCATATTTTAGCAAAAAAAGGTAAATTTTTCACATTTTTTGGGTTATTTTACGTATTTAGATAATAAATTTATCAATTTTACCCGCGATTACTGAAAGTAATAAGATACTTAAATATACGCCTAAATCTAGATTGATAAAACTAAGGGCAAAAGTTAAGGCTCCTAAAAGGACACCATAGATATAACATCCACCTTTAGAATATGGCGTAAATCTTGAAAGTGGGGCAATAAAAATAAAGGCAAATATTAAATTATTATTAATAAAGAAACTAGAAGTTAAATCATGGGTAAATATAAGTTTAACAAGAAGTAAAGCATAATAAACTATAAATGCAAGTAATGGTATTTCTTTTTTATATTCTCTAATGCATAACAAAGTAATAAAGGATATAATACTCATAATAAGTAAAGTATTACTGATACCACCATAACCTAAGCCTAAAAGATAATCCATTAAAATATAGACATGATCAATCTCTTTTTCAAAGATATTCAAAAATGAATAGTTTTTAAAAATCATACTTATCAAGATTAAAATTACCATATATAAAGCTACTGGGTTTATTTTAATAAAATGAACTATGATATTAACTAGTATCATAAGTCCGACTGCTAAAAAGAAATTAGCTTCCGGCATAATTACCAAACTTATCAAAATATTACTTAATAATCCTGAACTTATAAATTTCTTCTTCATTATTCTAGAATTTACAAAACTAATAATCAAGGCTATCATGACATATAAAATGGGTTTTAAAATCGTAAATAGATTACCATAACCATGATGATATATCCGATATCCACTTTTATAAATGCCAAATAAAGCAAATGGGATTAAAAGCATTAAAGTAAGCTTAAGTAAAAAATCGGTTATATTACTTTTATGGATATAAACATTACTCTTCATTTTCGCCTCTTAAATATTTTCTTAAATTAATATGATTAGGACACATATAAGTACATAGGCCACAATCTAAACAATTACTAGATACTTTGCCCGTGTCCATTACTTTTTTAGGATTTACTTTAACAGGACAAATCTTATAACATAAGCCACAGTTATTACAATCTTCTTCAGAGCATTTCTCATCAGGAATAACAATAAGCCCTTTAACGGAAGATGATACAATCGTATCACTTATATCACACTCGCTACCGGTCATTAAACCATTTAAAATATATTTAACATTGGGACTTGTTATCTTAACATTTTCATCAATAATGTCCTTAAATAAAGTACCAATTTTTACTTTTATAACTTTGCTTTCTTCAAGACAAGGACCTGATATAGTAATAAAAGTCTCTGTTATATACCTATCATACTTGATGGCATTATACATATCAAGTAATTCTTTAGCACTTAATACTAAAGTATCTAATTCTTCAAGGCCAAGATTTTCTCTTAGAAAATAACTATTTCCTAAAAGATATTTATCATCTACTAAAGAAAGTTTTATATTAGGATATGTTCCTATTATGGATAAACATTTATTAACATTTGAGGTATCACTGGCTTTAATAGCCACGATAGTTTTATGAATATTAAAATAATCAGCTATCATATCAGCCATTTCTAATATTTCTTTACAATAGTTATTCAAAATAAAAGGATTATTAAAGATATATGGTTCATCTTCAATACCATTTATAACCAAATTATTTATTTTATGAGTTTCAAGAACACTGGCAATATATTTAAAATAATATTCATATAATTTGCTTATTAAAGCTTCAGCACAGTCAACTTTCGCTTTTTTACGAACTATCTTGGTCTTTTCTTTAAAATCATTTTCTATAACAAGACAAGGTACTTCAGCGCCAGATATATTACGCATTTTAATTTCTTTAGCAATGCCTGAAATAGGACTTATTATCTTATTCAAATTATTTTCCATAATAATTTGTTCTTTTAAAACTAAATCTTTACTCTTAACAAGAAGATTATAATTTTTCTTAATAGGTATATAAACATAATCAGGGTCTAAATGAATAACTAATTCATGATTCAAATTATATTTATAGTTTTTATTTAGTTTAATAAGTTCCCGCATAATACTACCTCAAAAATAATTATACTATATTTTAGTTCAATTGTTATCTATCATTTAAAAATCTTTTCAACATAAAAGTCATAAAATATGGGAACGTATAAAATTTACCATTAAAACCGATGTTTTTGTTACATAGTTTAATGCCATATTTAATATTTTTATATTGTTTTTCATCTATCATCTTATTTAAAGAATAGGTGGCATTATCACTGGACTTCACTTCAATAGGAATGATGCTATCTTCATCTCTTATAATAAAATCCATTTCTATTTTACTAGAATCATCCCTATAAAAATATAAGTCAAACCCTGCCTTAACAAGCATTTCACCTACTATATTTTCATAAATAGCTCCCTTATATGTACCAAAATTGCTATTATTTCTTAAATCTTTTTGAGCTTGTTCATCGAGTGAGCCAATTAGCAAACCCGTATCGCCAAAATATAATCGATAGTTATCAGGGTTATAATTAGCTTTTAAAGGAAATTCTAAATGTTCAAGTGAATAACTAATATTGACTATTCCTGCTCTATTAAGCCAGTCAACAACTCCAATATATTCCCTATTTCGGGCACCATCTTTTAATTTAGTTATTTGGAATTTCTTATTATCGTTGCCTAAAAATACTTTAACTTTACTATAGGCCTCTAGCACTTTAGTTTTATCTAAGCCTATAGCATATTTAGTAATATCTTCTTCATAATCACTTAATAGCTTTTCTTGCCTAGCTAAAATTCCAGTAAAGGTCTTATTCTCTATAAACATATTTACTATTTCTGGCATTCCACCAGTTATCATAAAATCATTAAAATTATTCATCATTACATCATATTGAGTGACAGATAAAGGCTTCAAATCTTTCATACATAAATATAAATCTTCTATTTGATCTTTGCTATATCCTTTAGCCCATAAATATTCTTCAAAGTCTAATGACCTCATAATATATTCTTCGTTATAGCCAACACTATTTGAATAAATTTCCTTATAATTTATTCCCATTAAAGAGCCAGAGCATATTACGTCAAATCTTCCATCTATACAAAAAAATTTCAAAGATGTAGCAGTATCAGAGAACTCTTGCATCTCATCAAAAAATATCAAGGTTTTATTAGGAATAAATTTTGCTTCTGTATTTATTAGGCTTATATTTTTAATTATATTATCAACAGTATAACCACTACTAAAAATGCCTTTATATTCAGGCATAGATACAAAGTTAATTTCAATAAATGATTCATAATTTTCTCTACCAAATTTCTCAATAGATGTGGTCTTTCCCGTTTGTCTTGCTCCTTTAATTATTAAAGGCTTTCTGTCTTTATTATTCTTCCAATTTAGTAAATAATCATCAATTTTTCTTTGCAAAATAGCCATTTTATCACTCTCCATTATAACTATATCACATTTTTAGAAAGATTTTAACCCCCTTTTATCACATTTTTAGAAAGGTTTTGACTATGTTTTTTCACATTTTTAGAAAATCTATTTCATTTCTGATAAATAATTTTTAAGTTCTTTAGCTACTTCTAAAGGAATAATTTCGCTTAACTCTTCGACTGAAGCATCTTTAATTTTAACTAGACTACCATATTTTTTAAGTAGTAATTTCCTTCTTTTTTCACCAATACCTTGAACATTATCCAAAACACTACTTAAAGCCCCTTTACTTCTTATTTGCTTGTGATAGTTAATGGTAAAACGATGGACTTCATCTTGAATTCTTGTTAAATAATTAAAGACATCCGCTTCATTGGCAAGATCTATTTCTTCCATAGTATTACCATTTATTAAAGTCTTAGTTCGATGGTGATCATCTTTTTTAAGGCCACAGATATTAATGGATAAATTTAAAGCATTTAAAGCTTCTTTACAAGCGTTAATTTGATTTATACCACCATCAACGATAATTAAATCAGGTAGTTTATCTTGCTCTGTTAAAAGCCTAAAGTATCTACGATAAATAGCTTCATACATCATATGATAATCATCATTTTTATCAACTGTTATCTTAAATTTACGATAATCATTTTTGGAAGGTAAGCCATTTTTAAAGACCACCATCCCACTTACGGAATAACTACCAAATAAATTGGAGTTATCAAATGATTCAATAGTAGTTAAATTATCCAGTTTAAGAAGTTCTTTTAATCTAACATTAGCCATAAAAGTTCTTTTTTCATCTCTTTTAAAGCTCTCTATTTCATTTTCTAAATTAACTTTTGCATTGGCATAAGCAATGTTTAAAAGCTCTTTCTTTTTTCCCTTTAAAGGCGTTACTAGACTAAGGCCTAAAAGACTAGTTAAAGCTTCTTTATTAATATTGTCGGCCACTAATAACTCTTTAGGTTTTTCATGGGTTTGATAAAAAGCATAAATATATAAGTTTAATTCTTCTTCAAAAGGCCCTATAACATTTAAAATATGATTATGAGATCCTAATAACTTACCATTTCTAATAAATAGTATTTGAATAGATAAATACCCATTTAAGAAATAATAACTTATAACATCGCGATTTATATAATCATGTAGTTCTACTTCTTGCCTGTCAAGAACTACTTTAATATAATTAAGTTCATTACGAAGTTCTAAAGCTTTTTCATAATTTAAATTTTGCGAATAAAAATCGATTTTAGAGGTAATCTTATCAATTAATATCTTACTGTTACCACGAAGAAAAGAAAGAATCTCTCTTTCCATATTCTCTACTTCTTCTTTATTTATGGTATTAACACAATATCCTAAACACTCACCAATATGATAATATAAACATAACTTATTAGGATTTCCTTCACACTTTTTAAGCGGATATAGTCTATTTATTAAATTAACGATTCTACGAGCTGCATAGGCGTTAGGATAAGGCCCAAAAAGCGTTTTTTTATCTCTTTTACGAATAGAAGTATATCTTGCTACTTTTAACTTAGGAAAAGGCTTATTTATGTATTCAATGTAGGGATATGATTTATCATCTTTTAAAAGGATATTATATTTAGGATCATATTTTTTAATTAAATTAAGTTCAAGAATAAAACTTTCTGTTTCTGTTTTAGTAACTATATAAGTAAAATGGTCTACTTCACTTACCATTATGGCTGTTTTACCTGTACAAGTTCCACGAAAATAAGAATGTAGGCGTTTATTTAAGTCTTTAGCTTTACCTACATAGATAACTATCCCATCTTTATTAATCATTTGATAGGATCCTGGTAAATGAGGTACTAGTTTTAAATCTTCTTTAATTTTATCCATAATATCCCTTGCTTTAAATATTATACTACAATTAGGCCTAAAAATAAGTTATAATTTAGACAGGTGATATTATGCTTATTGGCTCTTCCGAACTTATGATTAAAAAATCTAAATTTATTGGCCTTTTATATGAAATTAAATCAGAAGATGAAGCTAAAGCTATTTTAGATACTTTAAGAAAAGAACATCCTAAAGCAAAACACTTACCTTATGCTTACGTCCTTGAAAATACGGCCAGAAAATCAGATGATAAAGAGCCTCACAATACAGCAGGTATCCAGCTTTTTAATCTTTTAAATATTAATAATTTAAATAGCCATCTTTTAGTAGTCATCAGATACTTTGGTGGTACTAAACTAGGTGCAGGTAACCTACTTCGTGCATATCTAAATGCTGGCAAGATGGCTATTGAAAATAAAAGTTAATATTACTAATCTAGGCTTATTTTGTACGGATTAGCTGCGGACCCAGATCCACCTAAAAACGCAACATTTGCCTTTAAATAGAAGGTAGGCCTAATCGAAGTATAGTCAGAATACTTAGATGAAAAACTAGCAGTATAGCCCCTATAGATTTCAAATACGTCATCTTCATCATAGCCTAAACTTTTTGAAATCGTCCACTCACGCACTCCATTATATAGCCAATTATTATCTGTATTACTGCTATCCCCATAATCTTTCATATATTTATTCCAATTGCTATTATCACTTGCAAAGCCATAGTCATGAACATACATAAGGCCAATTTTTGCCTCTACATGATTATTAATTCCATTTTTTATTTCTGCATCAATAGCAGTTTTGGGGATAGCACTATACAACTCGCTATCTGTTCCGCCACCAATGTTCCATTCAACATTTTCAATTTTATCCTTCCATTTAGCTCCGATAGTATCATCTAAGTAAGCTTTATTTAGTGCTTCGAACAAATAGCTGGTACTCCAATCGTAATTTTCTCCCCAATGAAAATAATAATCATAGTCAGCAAATTGCACATGGGGTCCATAAAGACCTCCATAATTATAACTTTCGTAAGCAAAAGTGGGAAATCCTAATTGCTCTATAGTCGCATATTGACTTTGAATTAGTTTTATCAAAGTTTGCTTTTCCATATTTCCATTTGATTTTTTTATATCAACTGGCACTACACCTATTATTCTAAACAAATTGTCTATAGGGCACGTTTCCCCACCAGCAGTGTATTCTTCTGCTCCTTTGCCAAAACACACAAAGTTTTTCGGGTTATCTCCACTATACCGATATCCATCATCTTTAGCACTATAGTTTAAATTTGATGAATGTTTTAATAGTTGGCCTTTATATGCTTTATTTTTTATGTAATATAAGTCAATTGAATTATCTCCTACATTTTGACTTCCAGCCTGGCTTATAATTAAGTCTTTAAACAATGTTGGATTTTGATCAAAAAATAATTTACAATTTCTTGATTTTGTTAAATCTAATGAAACTAAGTTATTATTATATTCCAAAACATTTTGTATACTTTTGTCATCGCAAATGCTTAAATTTGTATTAAGCTTATATTGATATGAATTAGGCCATTTCTCACTACTCCATTTATCATACTGAGTGGTGTTAGTTGCATTCTGTACCATTATTGCTATGCCTGGCTCAAGCACATTATTGTCTTCATTTTGCTTCTTCTTGACTTCGGACAATATGCTTATGGCAGAAAGGGACAATATTATCAAAATCGCTACAATCATTATTCTTTTTTTCATATATCCTCCATGTAAATTGACACTAAATAGTCATCTTTCATACCCTTCATTTTTCCCATTGTCT
>CANRMZ010000028.1 GCA_947631885.1 uncultured Bacilli bacterium | reverse complement strand
GAAGTGCTCTTGTTCCCTTTTCATCGAAAGCATCAGCACATAATACTGGGAAGAATTCAACTGAAAGTGTTGCCTTTCTGATAGCAGCTTTTAATTCAGCTTCAGTAAGTTCAGCACCATCAAGGTACTTAACCATTAAATCTTCATCAAAATCAGCAACTGCTTCAATTAATTTTGTACGATATTCTTCTACCTTAGATTCCATATCTGCAGGGATAGGCATCTCTTCAAGGTCTTGTTTTTGCCCATCGATATATTTATATGCTTTCTTAGTTACTAAGTCTACATAACCTATATATTCAGACTCTGCTCCAATTGGAAGCATAATAGGGGCAGCATTAGCTCCTAGTCTATCCTTAATTGTATCTAAGCTAAAATAGAAATCAGCTCCCATTTTGCACATTTTATTAGCACAAATCATTCTTGGAACTTTATATTCATTAGCTTGACGCCATACTGTTTCAGTTTGTGGTTAAACTTCTTTGAACTTCAATAGTGAAGTCAACAGGGCCTGGGGTGTCAATTATATTAAGTCTATAACCTTTCCAATGGCAAGTAGTAGCAGCAGAAGTAATTGTAATACCTCTTTCTTTTTCTTGCTCCATCCAGTCCATTTGTGACTCACCTTCGTGAGTTTCTCCAATTTTATGGGTAATACCTGTCAAGAATAATATTCTTTCAGTAGTAGTTGTTTTACCGGCATCGATGTGAGCCATGATACCGATATTTCTTATTTTATCTATTGTAACATCTCTTGCCATAGTTTATTACCATCTATAATGAGCAAATGCTTTGTTAGCTTCAGCCATCTTGTGAGTGTCTTCTCTTTTCTTAACTGCTCCTCCAACGCCTTTAGCAGCATCCATAATCTCATTAGCTAAATTAATAGCCATACCCTTTCCATTTCTTAGTTTTGCATAATTTACAAGCCAACGAAGTGCTAAAGCTTGTGATCTTTCATCAGAAACTTCAATTGGAACTTGATAGTTTGAACCACCAACACGACGAGATTTAACTTCAAGTGCAGGTTTGATATTTTCTAACGCTTCATTGTAAACATCCATAGCAGGTCTGCCAGTTTGTTTTTCAATTATTTTAAAAGCATCATATAAAATAGTTTGAGCTGTACCCTTTTTACCATCAACCATGATTGTGTTGATTAATCTTGTAACAACTTTAGAGTTATATATAGGATCTGGAAGTACATCTCTTTTTATTGCTCTTCTTTTACGCATTTTTCTTCCTCCTTACTTATAATTTTTATTTAGGCTTTTTAGCGCCATATTTACTTCTTCCTTGTTTACGGTCCTCAACTCCATGAGTATCAAGAGTACCACGAACAATATGATAACGTACACCGATTAGATCCTTAACACGGCCACCACGTACTAGAACAACGCTGTGCTCTTGTAGATTGTGTCCTTCTCCAGGAATGTAAGCATCGATTTCTTTACCATTAGATAATCTAACACGGGCATATTTTCTTAAAGCTGAGTTCGGTTTTTAGGGGTCTTAGTACCTACACGAGTACATACACCTCTTTTTTGTGGACTTTTATCATTAGTTTGTTTTCTTTCAATAGTATTAAAGCCGACATTTAAAACTGGACTTTTACTCTTTCTAGTTTTTTTGCCTCTTTTCTTATTTACTAATTGGTTTATTGTTGGCATTTGTTTTCCTCCTTCCATTAACACATAACCAGGGGTTTCATTCTATCCATTAAATTAGGCTCTATCTAAGATAGAACCTAAATAAAACGCATTATTAATATAGCAATTATTTAATCATATGTCAATATTTTTATATTATTAATTATTATATTTTTCATCATAGCCATTTGTGCGATAATACTCACAAGAAATATATGCCGTATATGTATTATTTTGCACTAAAACATACCCATCACACGGATTATCATTTATATCGGTAAAAATATCAATATAACCAGCTTTCTTCAATTCTTTAAGTGTTATTATAGACTTTTTCCCATTACTTGAAGCATATCTTTCAGCTTCGCTTTTTATGGTTCTTTCTAAAAGGCCATACTGAGGAGCTACCGGATCTACCGAATGATAAAGTTGATAGATTGAAAACGCTACAAATCCAAGAACTAATAATAAACCACAGCTTAATAGTATCATCTCTTTAGTTCCCCATCCGTGATTATTAAGTAATTTCATTTTGCCTCCGCATCTTGTTATTTACGATCAAATTCCTTAAAAAATAATGTGAATTCTCTAGCCGTTAAGGCATCATTATTTGTTGAATAGTATTCTTTATATTTGTAAAGTATGCCATAACAAGTGTGAGAATATTCATTATTAGCTTCAATCTCTTTCGTATCGCCAAAGCATAATACAGGTTTTTTTTCTGTATTAACTCGATAATAGTTATAAAGTGTTAAGCCAAACCAAGAAGTCACGATAATTAGTAGCACAATTGCTACTGCCCAAATTATTCTTCTTTTTATTTTGGAAGATTTATTTTCATCAACCATAGTATCACCATATTAAGTATAACATAATTTTAGCAATTAAAAAACCTATCAAATGATAGGCCTTTACTTTTTTAAAACTTAAGCTAATTCAACTTCAGCGCCAGCTTCAGTTAATTGATTCTTAATAGCTTCAGCTTCATCAGCAGGAATATTTTCTTTAATATTTCCACCATTATCAGCTACAGCTTTAGCTTCAACTAATCCTAAGCCAGTAACTTCTTTAATGATTTTGATAACAGCAATTTTGTTACCACCAGCATTTTTAAGAACAACTGTTTTTGTAGAAGATCCTGCATCTTCAGCAGCACCAGCAGCAGGAGCAGCAGCAACTGCTACAGCACTTGGATCTACTCCAAATTCTTCTTTCATAGCGTCAACTAATTCTTTAACTTCAAGAATAGTCATTTCTTTTAATGCACTAATAAAATCTTCTTTTGTTAACTTTGCCATATTAATTTTCTCCCTCCATCTTTTCGGCATATAGATTTAAAGCTATACTTAAATCTTTTACGTATTGAATCATTCCACCTGCAAGCATAGTAAGTAGTCCTTCTCTTGATGGGATTGTTGCATACTCTTTAATAACATCTTTATCTGCTACTGAACCACTTAAGATACCAATTCTAATATCAAGTTTATCATGATCTTTAGCATATTCAGATATTACTTTAATTGGTTCAAGTAAACTTTCACCAAATAAAATAGCATTAGGTCCTTCAAGGAAGCCAGTTAAATCAATCTTTAAATCATCACAAGCTCTTTTTAATAAAGTATTTTTATATACTCTAACTTCAGCATTTTGTTCTCTTAACTTATTTCTAAGTTCAGTAAGTTCAGCAACTGATAAGCCTTGGTATTGAAATAAAATAACTGATTCACTATTTTTAATTTTGTCAGTAATTTCACTTACAATTTGCTTCTTTTGGTCGAGAATTTTTTCGCTTGCCATCTTTTCCTCCTTATATTATTAGAAAAACTTCCCATGGGGAAGCTTATAAAAGATATAAAACTTTCCCCTCGGTAGGAAATATTAAGCCTTTTGGCTCCTACTGTCTTTGGTTCCTCGTTTTTCTATTTCGTATTATATTATAGTTTTAATTAATTGTCAAAACTATTTTTAGCAACTTTAATGCCAGGTCCCATTGTTGTTGAAATGGAAATGTTGGCAATTAATTCACCTTTAACTGTACTAGGTTTTGCTTTATCAATAGTATTGATAACATATTTTAAGTTTTCCTCTAATGCTTTAGCATCAAATGAAACTTTACCAATAATAGTATGGATATTACCATAACTATCAGTACGATATTCAATCATACCTTTCTTAATATCATTGATAACACCTTCTACTTTAGGTGTAACAGTACCAGTTTTAGGGTTTGGCATAAGACCACGAGGTCCTAAAACATTACCAATTTTACCAACTTCAGGCATCATATCTGGAGTAGCAACGATAATATCGAAATCCATCCAGTTTTCATTTTTAATCTTATCAATTAAATCTTTATCACCTACAAAGTCAGCACCAGCAGCTTTTGCAGCTTCAGCTTGTTCACCTTTAGCTAGAACTAGTATTCTTTTACTTTTACCAGAACCATTAGGTAATACAAGTGAACCACGAAGTAATTGGTCTTGCTTTTTAGGATCAATATTTAGTTTTAAAGCAACATCTACAGTACTATCAAACTTAGTAATGGACGTTTCCTTAACTAATTTAATTGCATCAGTAGCTGAATAAACTTGGTTTTTATCAACTTTTTTAGATGCTTCCACATACTTTTTTCCAGTTCTTCTCATTATTTTTCCTCCTAACTGTGGTTTATTAGCGGATAATTATTATTTATTTTTAACATATTAGTTTTCAGATTCAGCAGTTTCTTCTGTTTCTTCTTCAGCAGTATTATCAGCTGGAACTTCAACATTAGTATTTTCAGCCATTTCTTTAGCTTCTTCTTCAAGTTCAGCAAGCTCTGCTTCTCTCTTAGCAGCTTCAGCTTCTTCTTTAGCAGCTTCAGCAGCTTGAGCAGCAAGCTCTTGATCATTAACACCCTTGATGGCAATACCCATATTACGAGCAGTACCTTCAATGATATTCATTGCACTTTCAACATCATAAGCATTTAAGTCAGGTAACTTAGTTTCAGCAATCTTTTGTAAATCTTCTTTACTAATTGTTGCTACAACTTCATTAGCACCTTTAGAACTTGCTTTTTTAATTTTAGCAGCTTTCTTTAATAAGAAGGCAGCAGGTGGAGTCTTTAATACGAAATCAAATGAACGATCTTCATAAATTGTGATTTCGCAAGGAACTACATCTCCCATCTTATCGCGAGAAGCTTCATTAAATTTAGTACAGAATTCTTGTAAATTGATACCTGCAGGTCCTAAAACAGTTCCAACTGGTGGAGCTGGTGTGGCTTTGCCGGCTTCAATTTGTAATTTAATCTTCTTTACGACTTCTTTTGCCATGAAAAACACCTCCTATATTATTTTTCAATGTAAGTGGTATGGGCATCCGCTTTTCCCCTCCACTTGATGCAAACATTAAATTTGCTAGATAACATACTATCACAACTTGCTAAAATATACAAGCAAATATGCCAAAATATGACTAAAAATGTATGTTAAGTATCTAATTTATTATTGTGGACATCCTTAATTAATGATATTATAAATAAGAGGATAGATAATATGGGAAGATTTTTTAATGGAAAAGTAAAAAATGATAAAAATACTTTGATTAGATATGGTGTGATAGCTGGTGGAGTACTACTTATCATCATTATAATAATCTTAATCGCTGTTAATGCTAAAGGTAGTAAAGGAACTCTTACTTTAAACCCTGTTACTGAAGTTGAAGTAAATACTGAACTACCAGATAAAACTAAGTTTTTTAAAGAGATAGTTGATTTTGATGAAAATGATATTGAAATTGATTACAATGACGCTGATATATCAGTAGTTGGTTCCTATACTGTTACCTTATCCGCTAAAGGAAGAGGTAGCGAAGACGTTGAACTTAAAGTCGTAGATACTACTGCTCCTGAATTAAAGCTTCAAACATACACAATTAATTATGGTGATCCATATTTTGTGGAAGATTTCATTAATTCTTGTAACGATAATTATGATGAAGAATGTATGGTTAATTTCTTTACTGAATCTACTGACCAATATGGTAATAATGTTGACTATTCTTCATTCACTGAAGTTGGCACTTATACAATAATGATTGTTGCTGAAGATGAAAATGGTAATGTATCTGAGCCACAATCTACGAGTTTAATAATTCAAAACGAAGGTGAAGAAAAACCAGAGCCTGTCAGTTGTGACTTCGGAGATCTTGAAGTATCAGATGATGTAACTTACCCAGTTGCTGTTGTAGTTGGCGATAAGAAAAACAAATGTGCTGTCGATAGAGATTTATGGGATGATGAAGACATTCAAAAGCCAGTTAATGACTTTTATCAAGAAGATTATGAAAGATTAAAGGCTCAATTGCTACCAATTCTTGAAAAAGAATATCCAAATGGCGCTAGACCTACAGTGTTCCCACATTATATAGCAGTATTAAATAAAGATTTGAAAGGCCTAGTAGGATATGCAATATATATTAAAGTGTACGTTGTTGAATATGATTACGAAGGTAAAGTGGATATAACGGATAATTTAAAACTATCATATTACTTAAACTCTGATGGCTCAAGAGATTATGATGTTAATGTATTTGATCTAGCCAAATAAAAAGTAAACTACCTAGTGTAATTTACTTTTTTTGTTTGTTTTTGTTAGTATTACTTGATTTGCTTTTTGTATTAGTTTTTTCCTTTGAAGAAGTTTCTTTAGTTTCTACTGCTTCTTCTTTTTTTACTTCCATTTCTTTTTTAGGAGTTTCTTTTGCTTTTCTTGGTATTCTAGAAATAATAAGCGCAGCCACTACTCCTACAACAAGAGAGATACTTACAACATTAAGGAAGATTTTCATTCCTTTATGTTCATCTTTTTTAGCAGCTAATAGAGCATCTATATTTTCAACAGGATCAACATAGCCATCTTCATAGCAACGTTTTATTTCCTTTTTAATATCTTCATCATATTCTTGAGTAAAACCATCAAAATATGTTTCTCCTACAACGATAAATGGTGTTCCTTTGAAGTTGAAATCAAATTTTTGAGCAGTTTTCATAAGTAGTTCATAATAATCTTGATCTTGAACATCAAAATTTCCATCAAATACTTCAAGGGTGATTAAATTAAACATTGGTCCATATTCTTTATCGGCAGCCAACTTAGAAAAATAATCTAAAGCTTTTTCACAATAGCCACATCCATCTTTAGTAAACATATAAACATTTACTACTTCATTTTCTTTTGCTTTAGCCATAGGCATAAATCCTAGAACAGATAAAGCGCAAATCAAGCTAGCAAGTAGCTTTTTCATCTTAACCTCCTACAATTTTAATTATAATAAAAAAAAGCCTATTTAACAAGGCTTTTATAGATTTTAACTAATCGAACAGTTATCTCATCTTCATCTAGCTTTATTTGGTTTGTAGCTATTAAAGTTGCAAGTCCATTTGAATATAACCACATCCGTAAAAACAATTCTTTAGCTTCTTCAAAAGTATATCCATGCTTATTTACCATATTAATAATTGTTGATTGATTCCATTTTTCATCAAGCACATCTTCAATCTTTTGCCATTTTAAATTATTCGATAAAAATAAGCTAGAGAATAGATTTTTATAGCTATTAGCAAACTCTACATAAGAAATACATAGAGTTAATAAAGCTTTTTTGCTATCAATCTTGCTATTGATGAATTCGTTATATTCTCGGTATATTTCGGCGATAACATCTTCTTTTATCTCATCCATATTTTGATAGATACGATATAAGGGTTTCGTAGAAATACCAATTTTTTTGGCTAAACCTCTGGCATTTAGTGCCGAATATCCCTCATCATTAACAAGTTTTACTGCACTTAAGACAATATTTTCTTTTGTTAAAGCTAAGGCTTTAGCCATATTATCACCTTCCCCTATACTGCGATAACTTATGTTTCTATTATATCATAAAGAACTTTTTTGTCAAAACTATTCAATAATTTCTAAATTATTATCTTTAATATGACTAATAAATTTTTCTTTAAACTTAACTAAGTCATCTTGAGTTAAAGTCTTTTCGTTAGATCCAACATTAAATGATATCGTATATTTCTTAGATTTTTCATCTTCATATACTCCTACTAAATGAGAAGATTTTATATTCTTATTCTTAAAGGCATTTATTACTTCGCTTATTCTAGAGTACTTAGTATCTTTATCAGCAATAACTGTATAATCAAGATTAACTGTAGGATATTTACTTACTTCTTTTACTTGGCAAGAAGCTGCCTTTAAAGATACGTATTTATCAAAATCAATATCAACCATAACAATAGCCTTTTTCTTAGCTATCTTATTACTACAAGATTTATTTAAAACATTAAGAGTTCCTATAGCCTCTTCGCCAGCCATAATAACTTTGCCTAAAGAGCTATCATAATATTCTTTTTCATTAACATTTTCTTTGAATGTTACTCTTATATTCTTAAGGTTATTAAAGATTGTTTTAACCATGTTTTTAGCTTCGTTATAGCTGTTTTCAATATTCTTTTCATCATCAGCATAAATAACTGCTAAATGGCGTTCATTTTGATTATTATTAAAGGTTGAACCTATTTCAAATATTCTTAATGAATTATAATTTTTTAAATTATTATTAACAATATTTAATAAAGAAAATGCTAGGTCATCTCTTAGGATATTATTTTGTTCTTTACCAAGAAGTTTAATTCCTTTCTTTTCTAAGCCAAGCTCTTTTAACATATTAGTGTCATACCAAACATAGCTATGTACTTCATTCATATCATATTTATTGGCAAGAAGGTATTTAACTTCATATTCTTCATTATAAACGGTATCTTGTTCTTTAGAACTTAATTCTAGGCAAAGAGGACTTGGGCCAAAGTTTTCAAGGCCATAGAATCTTGATACTTCTTCAATTAAGTCTTCTTCAATATTAACATCTTTACTATGTCTAAAAGTTGGAACTACCACTTCATAAGTATCATCTTTAATTTCAACTTTAAAGCCAATTCTTTCTAAGATATTTTTAACAACATTATCATCTAAAGTTTTACCCATGTAGATAGCTAATTTTCTCTTAGTAAGAGATATATGACCTTCTTCAAGTTTAGTTGGATACACATCTGTTAAATTAGAGGTTATCTTCATATCTTTATTTTCTTTATGAAGTAAATAAACAAATCTCTTAATAGCTAAATCAGCCATATTAGGATCTAGTGATTTTTCATATCTTGCACTAGCTTCTGTTCTAAGGCCTAAACTGATTGCCGTCTTTCTAATAGATCCTGGATCAAAGGTAGCGCTTTCTAAGAATAGTGAATCCGTATCGGGTAAGATTTCACTATCAAGGCCACCCATAACTCCGGCGATAGCAAAGTATTTATCGCCATTTTTAATCATTAGATTATCACTCGTAAGCTTTCTTTCTGTACCGTCTAAAGTAGTATAAGTATCACCATCTTTAGCAAGACCTATCTCTAAGGATTTAACGACTCTTTTATCAAAAGCATGCATTGGTTGACCAAGTTCTAACATTAAGTAGTTAGTTAAGTCTACTAAAAGAGAAATAGAACGCATACCAGCATAATATAAGAAGATTTGCATATCCATTGGTGTAGTATTATTTTTAATATTTTCAACTGTAAGACCACAGTAACGATAACATAATTCAGGATTTTTAATAACAATATTTAAATCTTCTTTATCATTTTTAATTTCTTCGATTTCTAAAGGAAGAAGTTCATGTTCAGTAATGGCAGCAACTTCTCTAGCTATACCATAATGACCCCATAGATCAGGACGATTAGTTAAAGATTTATTATCAATTTCGACAATAATATCATCAATTGGCCATAACTCTTTAATATCTTTACCTACTGGGTAATCATCAGGAAGCTCAAGAATACCATCATGATTATCAGATATTCCAAGTTCTCTTCCACTACAGCACATACCATTTGATACAACGCCTCTTAAAGGACGAGGTTTGATTTCAATACCATCAATATGGCCACCAACTTTAACAAAGCAAGTCTTTAAGCCTTTACGAACATTTGGAGCACCACATACAACTTGAATAGGTTCTTTCTCATTACAATCTATTTTTAAAATATGCATATGGTCACTATTAGGATGTTCTACACATTCTTTAATTTCGGCGATAACGACATTATCAAAGGATTTACCAACTTCTTTGACATCTTCAACTTCCGCAGTTCTAATGGTAAAAGTATCCCAAATATGAAGCCAATCAATCTTATCACTATTTTTAATATGAGTTTTTAATTTATTACATGATATTAACATAAAAACCTCCTTAATCTATTTTAAAGTTTTCTAAGTATCTAATATCCCCATTATTAAATACTCTAATATCTTTAATTTTATATTTCATCATCGCTAGTCTAGTTAAACCTAAACCAAAAGCAAAGCCATTATAAACTTCAGGATTAATTCCTCCGGCTCTTAAAACTTCTGGATGAACCATTCCACCAGGAATAAGTTCAATCCAACCACTATTTTTACAAGTTGGACAACCTTTACCATCACAAATTAAGCAACTGCAATCTAATTCATAACTAGGTTCAGTAAATGGAAAAAAGCCTGGGCGTAAACGAATCTTTACATCTTTATGAAAAACTTCTCGAAGTAATTCTTGCATTACGCCAATTAAATTTTCAATCGAAATATTTTTATCAATAACCATTCCTTCTAATTGGAAGAAAGTATTTTCATGAGAAGCATCTAAATCTTCATTACGAAATACTCGACCAGGAACACAAATTCTTAAAGGGGCACCATACTTTTCCATCGCTCTAACTTGCACACCACTGGTATGAGTTCGAAGTAACATATTATTATCTAAATAATATGTATCTTGCATATCTCGAGCTGGATGATCTTTAGGAATATTTAAAGCTTCAAAATTATAATATTCCGTATCCATTTCGGGACCACTTACAA
>CANRMZ010000027.1 GCA_947631885.1 uncultured Bacilli bacterium | reverse complement strand
AAAAAAAAAACAAGATTTTCTTGTTGAAATCTCGTTTTTCTCTGTCAATTTACGTGAAGTGCAATAAGACCTAATTATTTACAAGTATAATTATTATCTTCATAATATTTTTTAATATTATCATACGTAAGTGTTATGCCTTCCATTTCTTCTGTTAAAATTTCATCATTAAATTCAGGCACTATTCTAAATGTATTATTTGGATCGTCTCTTAAACCATATCCTGATAAGTGTCCAAGCTCTATCTTACCATTTTGCATCCTTGTTATTAATTTAACATAATTTTCTGTTGGAATGAGTTCAAACAAGTACATCCTTGCAGGAACATGAAGATACATCCTGAAGCGATCAAAAGCAAAGGTATCTACGATACGATAACTTAGCCCATCTACATCATCATTCTTTTTAGCAGGACTTGTACAGGTTAAGAATGTCCTAGCAGCTGATTCTGTGACATAGAATAATGACGATACTGTACCTTTAGTATTATCTTTTTCATTTTCTATTACTATTTCAGCATAATAAGGTCCTCCCGGAGAATAAAGATTATTTATTATATTATTATCCCTTATTGTATATTTATAATTATTACTTCCACTGATAAACTCGGAGGCAATTAAGACATCATCTGAGGTTTTATATAAAATATTTGCTGTTATTTCAAAATCATACTTATCTAAAACGGTAATTTTACCTGTGTACTTAGAACCATCACATACCATAGTATATTCATATGTTCCCGTCTTAGAGGTATCTACTTTTGAAGTATCAAGCGTACATCCAGATATATCGATATCTGCGAAATTACCATAGTCAAGAATACTATCTGAAAGTTCTGTACCAATGTATACTTCTTTATCAGATAGTACAAACTTAGGCTTTTCATTAACTTTTTTCTTACCTAAATTTAAATAAAAATAAACGCCAAAGGCCACTAAACCCATAAGTAAAAGAATGCCAAAAGCAAAAAGGATTTTTATCATTAAGCTTTTAGCTCTTCCTTTTTTATGATTAGGATCTGAACTATTATTGGGATTGCCATTATTAGATTCTACATCTAAGCTATCGACAATCTCAACAGTTGTAGGATCAATTCCTATTTCATCCCTACTTGTTTGAAATCCACCATTCATTTTATCGCCCCTTATGATATTTTAATTATATCTTTTTTAATATTTCATTTCAACATCTTTTATAATTAAGTATTTTGTAACATTCTGATATATTTTGTCGAAATCCTTGATTTTCTTTTTTAATTAATATATTGTAGCAAACTGTTACCTGAAAAGTAGCACTACCTGACTTACAAGTACTAATGATGCAGTACTTGTTCAATATTCCCTATGGGGGTTTTGGCAAGAGATTATTAAGAAAGTGAGGCTGTGTTATGAACGTAGAAATTGCTTTTCTATTAGTAATTATAATTATGCTTATTGATGTGCTTAAAAACATTATTAATATCATAAAAAAAATGCTAAGCCGTTAGGCTATAGCACAAACCATCAGGTAGGTGCTATCCTTAGTAGGGTAACACTTACATTATTATTATATGATATTTATGTTTAAAATACAATCATTTATATTGTATCACCCAAAAAGTAGCACTACCTGACTTACAAGTAATAATGATGCAATACTTGTTAATCTCCTTTATTATTTTATAATATATTTTTTTAAATAACAAGTATTATTTTAAGATAGCTTTAATTCTTCTTACTCCGGCAGAAGAACTTTCTTCTTTAACAATGGCAAACTCACCAAGCTCAGAAGTATTTTTAACATGAGGTCCTCCACATATTTCTTTAGATAAATTACCTATTGTATATACTTTAACAGTTTCCCCATATTTATTTTCAAATGTACCATGGGCGCCTTTAGCTTTAGCTTCTTCATAAGGCATTGTTTCACAAACAACATCAGTATGGCTTTGAATCATTTCATTAACTCTCTTTGTGATTTTTTCTTTCTCTTCATCTGTTAATTTATGATCTAGGTTAAAGTCGAATCTTAATCTTTCAGGAGTTATATTTGAGCCTTTTTGAATAACATCTTTACCAAACATTTCTTGTAAAGTTGCAAGAAGTAAATGACAACATGTATGATATTTAGTACTTTCATATGATTGATCTGCAAGGCCGCCTTTAAAGGAACCGGCATCTAAAGTACGAGATTTATCTTGATGTTCTTTAAAGCTTTCTTCAAAACCTTTAACATCTACTTCAAGATTATTTTCTTTAGCTAGCTCTACTGTCATTTCCAAAGGGAAGCCAAAAGTATCAAATAGCTTAAAGGCATCTTTACCACTTATAGTATTTCCTTCCATATGTTTGATAGAATAGTCTTTCCCCATCTTTTAATGTTTTACTAAACTTATCCTCTTCTTTGACAATTTCATCAATGACGATTTGTTTATTCTTAATAAGTTCAGGATAAGCATTTTCATATGGAGCGATTAGATATTCTACTAAAGAAGATAAAGACTCACTAAAATTAATCTTCTTAGCCTCTCTTACGGCTCTTCTTAAAAGTCTTCTTAAAACATAACCTTGACCTACATTCGATGGCACAATGCCATGGTTATCGGCAAGTATAAACGTAGCGGTACGCATATGATCAAGGATAATACGATAACTTCTAGGATTTTCTTCATATGATACGTCAGAAAGTTCTTTTAATCTATTTAAAGCTGGAGCAAATAAATCAATATCATAAACTGATTCTTCACCATTTAAAACACAGCATACTCTTTCAAGGCCCATACCTGTATCGACATTATGATTAGCAAGTTTAGTAATCTTACCATTTTCATCACGATGATATTCCATGAAAACATCATTCCATATTTCTAAGTATTTACCGCAGTCACATGAGGGATTACATTCAGGAGAGCATTTTTCCTTGCCTGTATCATAGAACATTTCCGTATCAGGACCACATGGACCTATGCCACTTCCTAAAATCCAGAAGTTGTTTTCTTTTGGTAAAAAGAAAATATGATCTTCTGCTACGCCTTGTTTTTTCCAAGCATTAAAGCTTTCTTCATCTTTAGGGAATTCTTCATTACCCGCGAAACAAGTAAAATATAGTTTATCTTTAGGAATGCCTAAATACTTTTCACTTGTTAAAAATTCAAAGCTCATTGCTATAGCTTCTTCTTTGAAATAATCTCCTAAAGACCAGTTACCTAACATTTCAAAGAAAGTTAAGTGACTAGCATCTCCTACTTCATCAATATCACCAGTTCTAATACATTTTTGAACATCAGTAAGTCTTTTTCCTTCAGGATGTGGTTCTCCAAGTAAATATGGCACTAAAGGATGCATACCAGCCATCGTAAATAATACGGTTGGGTCATTTTCAGGTATTAAAGAAGCTGAAGATATTCTCTTATGATTATGTTCTTCATAAAAGTTTTGATATAATTCCCTTAATTCTTTAGTTGTTAACTTTCTCATTTTATTTCCTCCAATATCTTAAATACTTTTTCTTTTACAGATTTAAGATCATCATTAATAATTGTATAATCAAAATCCGTATAATTTTCTAAAGCTGTCTCGGTTACATGGGCTTGTTCTTCAATCGAAAGCTTGCTTGTTCCAAATTGATTAATAATATAAAAAGTATAAACTTCATCAAAGTCATCACGGATTTTATCAATTTCATTAGGCATTCTTACATCAGATACTACCACATTTTGGACAACCTGATTATAAAACGACATATCTTTAATCATATTATCTACTAAAAAGTCTGGATCAGCATTTCTAACTTGATCTCCTATCTTTTGCATTAAAGCACGAGGTTTAGTAGTATCTTGGCCATCCCAGTCACTAATTTCCATGGCAAAATTTTTAATATACTTACTAAAGTTAGTTATAACTGTTTCCTCTCTTTTATAAATATAAAACTCTTTGATAAATTTAGCTACTTCACTTTTACCACTACCGGCTTTACCAGCAATTAAAAATATCCTCATAAATTTTTCCTTTCTTTAAAATAAAAAAAGAATAATACCAAGGAGTGCATTAAGGCACGGTACCATCCTTTATTTAACTTAATTTTGATAACGGATAATCTCCGATTAGCCTGTTAAAAGTAGCATTAAAAACGATACTTTGTTATCTTCCACCATATGATAACTCTCTTTAAAAATATCTTGTCTTTAAATTCTTTTGTCCTTGGCTACATGCTTAATATAGCATAATTTATGGTTTTGTACAAGTAACATTGCTTAACACAATGCCACCTTTGTAATTTTTTCCTTTGTGACCTTGTTGGTCTACATCTGATAAATTGTAAAATTTTATATTAATATCAGCTTGTTGGTTTGTAGTATTACCTCCTGTAGCAGTAATTGACCCTTTTCCTAACACGGTAGATGGTCCACTAAAGTCAGGAATTTGTTGCTCTTGGCCAGATTGATTAGTCATTCCAGTACCTGTAATAGTTACTGTAAATTCTTTTTTGGTGCTACCATCAACACCTAAAGACTTTGTATATTGACCAGTAGTAGTATCCCAACGCCATATAAAATCATAAGTACAAGTTACGCTTCCGGTTCCTTTATTTTCAAGAATAATATTAAGTGTTGAATTTTTATTAACTGCAACTATATTATCGCTTACGCCAAACATATCAGCATCATTAACAGTATAGTTTACAGGATTTCCTCCGTTTGTGGACAAAGTATAATCGTCACCAAGAACTATAGTATAATTACCGATATTTTTATTATTTAAATCACTACTAAAAAATCCATATGATATAGATGCTACTATGGATACTAGAGCTACAGCAATAATTATTAATAAATATAATCTCTTATTACTAGAATTCATAACTTAAATATAACAAAATTATCAAGTAAAATCAATAATATATACAAAAAGAGACATTATTTTGTCTCTTTATTTTCATTTCGGTCAGTTTCTCTTTGATAATTTAAGCTCATTCCTACCACAAAGAAGAACGATATCAGATAGAACCAAATCATAAGTACACATATATTAGTCAAATTACCATAAAAGGCAGTATAATCTGCGATATTATTAATATAATATGAGTAACATATCGTAGTAATTATCCACGCAATAGTGGTAAATATAGCTCCATAGTTAGTATTTTGTGCCTTGACATTGCGATCCGGAGCAATAATATACATGATCTTAATTAAGAAAAATAATATTATCCATATAAATGGACTTTGTAAAGATGTTATAACTTTGATTAAAGTGCTTGTTACCCCAGGTGCTAAATGAGCATTTCGTACCACGGTTATTAAAAGGTTACCAAAAACGGGGAAAAGCAAAATAAATAGTAGCAAAATTGTAAATATAACGGACATTGATATAGCTTTAACTCTTCGAATAAACCAGTTACCATTTTCAATACCATATATGGCATTGGATGTTACAATAATAGAATTCATACCATTACTAGATATGTAATAACAAACTATTAAAACGATAGTTAATTTTAGTCCCGCCTGAGGAAGCGTACTGCCACCGAGGATAAGACTGGCAATCGTCGGTGAAAAAGCCTTTTGTAAAAAGTTTGTTATTACATCTGTGGACAAGTTTAAGATAGAAGCTCCATAAGAAATAAGCGTTAAAGTTGGAATAATAGACAAGACAAAGAAGAATGCCAGTTCACCTGGCAGTAAAGCCATATCTGGCCTTGTTAAAACTTTTTTAATTCGTTTAAAGAAGCTTTTAAACTCTTTATTCACTTTCTTTGCTTTCATTAGCATCCTTTTGTTCTTTTAAAGCCTTCGTGGCTTCATTAAGGGCATCTTCAATGCTTTTTAAATCATCGACAATTATGGAATAACCAAATTCAGCACCATAATCATATGGCAACTTTTTAAATTCTTTATTTAATTTATGAATATAATTAGTTATTTGTTTTTGGGAATATCCTACTAAATAAACAACAAACTCGTTGCCATCTGTTCTTATAATATCCGAATTATCAAGTTGCGTTTTAATTAAGGCATTCGCAGCCGCTTGAATTTGTCTATCCCCTTCCTCATAACCTTGAATATCATTTATCTCTTGTAGTCTATTTAAATCCATTACAAGGATTGCTTGAGGATATATCGTATTATTATTCCATTTATCAATATTTTCATTTAAATAGTTACGATTCTTTAGCATCGTAAGTTGATCAATAAACTTAAGTTTATCTTCTTTCTTAATCTTCTTAGCAATGCTTATCTTTCTTGTCTTTTTAATAACTATAATAAAGATAATAGCTAATATGATCAAAAGAATAAAGATATATCTAGCAAGGGAAGCAATTAAAGTACCTGATGATATAACCTTTTCATGTTCATATAATCCATTATAAAGTTCTTTATTAGGATCCATTAAACTAATGTATTTATTAAATAATTTATAGGTTCCTTCGGTTTTAGCAAACTTAAAGGTATAAGTTAAATTTATCGTATCTTTGTATCTTTCAGAGTAATTATCTAGACCATGATTACGATAATAAGAAAAGGTATTACTATCAATAAAAATAATAACATCTTCTTTATTAAGGTCTTTCAAATCATCATTGGTTTCATAAGTTTGAATATTTATACCATTTAACCCCTTAAGATAATTATATAATGTTGTATTCTTTTGAACATATACGGTTTTGCCAATAAGAGAATTAATAGAATTAATAACAATATTATTTTTGTTATTAGCTACTATACTATAACTAACATTAATACCAGTTGTCGTTGGTGTAAAATCTGATGAAGCATCATAGTAATTAAAAAAGAAATCTATTTTATTATTACCAATGGCTTTATTTAACTTAGTAATATTCTTATATTCTTTATAATCAATTTCGATATCGGCAAACTCCGCAAAGTTCTTTAGATATCTTGCCGTAATACCACCATAGTTACCAGCAGCCGAAGCTTCATATGGAGAGTTATCAATATAACCGTAGTTATATGTTGTACTACGCATTTTATCTATTTCGGTATCAGTTATTCCCATTTTATCAACAATTTCGTTAAAAAGATTAATATTATATCTAGTAGTAATATTTTCTTTCCAAGTTTCAAAATATTTTCTTAAGACACTAGAGAAATTATCTCCTTGAACCCAAGACAAAGTATAATAGATATTTATATCACTAAAATGGTATATAACATTATAATTATTTTCAAGTATCTCAGATAAATAAGCATGAAGAGGAACCATAGCATATTTAGTTTCCTTCATCTCTTCGAATAATTTTTCTGTATCTTCTTGAGGTTTTAAATTAACCTTAGTAGTATCAACAAAATTCTTAACATAATCTAAGTCACTAGCTAAAACGTTTATTTCTTTACCTTCGAGATCCGTAGCATTATGAAGTATTTCATTTTCACTACTAATCAAAACAAAATGATCAGTAAAAAATAAAGCATCATTATCTGTTAAACTTGTTTTAGCTCCTAAAGTTACTCCCCCGGCCGTAGTAGAGGTATTATAAGCAACAATATTAAGTTTTAAAGCATACTTTTCCTCGAAATCTTTTAAAAAATCATAGAAAATTCCCTTAGCATTATAACCTATTGCCGGAACATTATTAATAACATTTATGTTTAATACTTGGCTAGTAGATGATGCGGTATCAATCCACTTACGTTCATCAACTGTTAAATGATTTGGCCTTTTAAAAAAGTAAATAGCTCCTAAAGAAGCTAGAGCGAGTATGAAAACTACTACAAAAGCAATTATAAAACCTTTTTTCTTTTTCATTAATTTTCTCCATCACTTTTTTTATCGGTTTCATTGTTAGTCCAAGACATATGATCAACGTTTAAGTTCTTAGCTCCAATGGCGATAAAACGTAATTTTTGATTTTCAGGTTTCTCTAAAGCTTCATTATATTCTTCTTCAGTTATCTCAGCATCATCAAATTGTTTCTTTAAGGCTTTAACATTGTCTTCATAATCAGGATTTGGACTTTCAACTATAATATTAAATTCATAAAATCCTAGATATTTTTCTTCAAATAAATCTAATGATTTAGAACCTACTTCTTTAGCATATTCAAATTGAGCTTCATCATCAAAAGTAAGAGTTATATAAATTACCCTACTTTTATCATTAACACTAATAGAGGCTTTTGTAACGTGCTCATTATTTAGCATATCTTCTTTAAATTTATCTTGAACCTTTTTAGATATCTTATATTTATCCATATCAACAAGTCTTGGATCAGTACCTGTAGGTCTCATAAAAGATAGAGCTACGACAATAATTGCAATAAAACAAAGAAGTAAAATACCTAATAATAAAACCAAAACCCGATTATTTTTCCATAGTTTTTTCATTAACTTCGCTCCCTTTGGCTATTTAATTATACTATATAATTTATATTAATTCAAATTGATAATTATTTATTTAAAATCCGGCCTTTTCGATAAATACAATTGTTAATAAACTTTTATACTAAATAAAAACAGAAGGATTTCCCTTCCATTTTATTTTATATTCATTATACTTTTGATTTTATCTTCATCCCAAATCATGATATTTAATTCTAAAGCTTTTTGATATTTACTGCCTGGATCTTTGCCAACGATTACAACATCCGTATTTTTGGATACAGAGCTTGAGGCACTTCCGCCATTTTGCTCAATAAATTCAGTAATTTCATCTCGAGATAAGCCTTCGATAGCTCCCGTTAAAACGAACTTTTTACCGGTTATAAGTTCGTTATTAACACTACCGGTTCCTGATGAGATATACTTCATATTAATATCTAAGTCTTTAAGTTTAGCAATTAAATCTTTATTGTTTTTAAAAAACTCCGTGATATTTAAAGCTAATATATCTCCTATATCTTTTATTGCCGTTAATTCTTCTATAGTAGCATACATAAGTTTATCAATATTTTGATATTCCCTAGCAAGTAATTTAGCATTTTTAAGTCCTATTCCTGGAATTCCTAAACCAAAAAGTAGTCTTTCCAAACTATTTTTCTTACTATTTTCAACACTTTGTAAGATATTATTGACGCTTTTTTCACCATAGCCTTCCATATTCTTTATTTCGTCTTTATATTTATCTAAATGGTAGAAGTCTTCGAAAGTAGTTAAAAATCCTTCATTATATAAATCTTCAATAATCTTTTCACCAAGGCCATCAATATTCATAGCATCACGAGATGCAAAATGAATTAAGCCATTGATGTTACGAGCAGGACAGTCTTCATTAGGGCAAAAATAATCAATTAGCCCTTGTTTTTTAATAAGACTTGCGCCACATATTGGACATTTATCAATCATAACAAGTTCTGTTTCCGTGCCATCTCGTCTTTCATCTAAAGGTCTTATAACTTCAGGAATAACATCTCCTGCTTTATGAATGGCTACAGTATCTCCGATTCTTAAATCAAGTTCCCGAATATTTTCTTCATTATGAAGCGTTGCTCTGGATATTTTAGACCCCATAACAATAACCGGCTCTAAGACGGCATTCGGAGTAATTTGTCCGGTTCTTCCTACCGTAAAGATTATATCCTTGAGTTTAGTATATACTTCTTCAGCAGGGAATTTATAGGCTATAGCCCATTTAGGATACTTAGCAGTAAACCCAAGTTTTTGTTGATATTCAAGTTCATTTACTTTAATAACAATACCATCGATATCATAAGGAAGCTCTGGTCTTTTAGCTGCCATGCCATCAATAAAAGCAAGTATTTCTTCTTTAGACTTAACAAGTTTATTTAATGGGGAAACTTTAAGGCCCAAAGCACGCATAAATTCTAAAGCTTCATAATGTGTCTTTAAGCCGTAATCTTCGGGATCCGGTAAGTGATAGATAAAGGCATCAAGTCCTCTTTGAGCGGCAACCTTGGGATCAAGTTGTCTTACGGATCCTGCTGCGGCATTACGACAATTTTGTAGTAAAGGTTCTCCTCTTTTTTTACGAAGTTCATTTAACTTTTCCAAAGACTTTTTAGGCATTATAATTTCGCCACGCACTTCAATATCAACAGGTCTTTTAAGTCTTAAAGGAATACTTTTAATTGTTTTAACATTATGGGTAATATCTTCGCCTGTTACCCCATCGCCTCTTGTAGCGGCACTAATTAAAACACCCTTTTTATAAACTAAAGAAACACCAAGGCCATCAAACTTTTGCTCACATACATAACTTGGTGATAAATGAGTTTCTTCAATTTTCGTGACAAAGTCTTCAATTTCCTCTTCGTTAAAAACATCAGGCAAAGAAAGCATAGGCTTTTCATGGCGAATTTTAGCAAATTTGTCAATAGCCATCCCACCAACATGGTTGGTTGGTGAATGTTCAGATTTAAGTTCTGGATGCTTTTCTTCAATATCTATTAGTTCTCTTAAATATTTATCATACTCTTGATCCGTAATAGTCGGATTATCTAATACATAATAAGCATAATTGGCATCCTCTAAGATTTTGGTTAGTTCTTCAACTCTTTCTTTCATTTTGAACCCCATAGATTATTAGGATATTCTCCTCTTTCTACAAATTCTAATATCCTACTTTTAAGCTCAGGTAAATCCTCTTTATAAGTAACACCAAGCCATGTTGAATCCGTCGTTTCGACCTTTACTTTAAAAACATTTTCTTTAATCCCTTTTTGCAATATACCTGTTAAAAGGATTTCATCAGTAAGTCCTAT
>CANRMZ010000026.1 GCA_947631885.1 uncultured Bacilli bacterium | reverse complement strand
TCTTTACGTAATAGTGCAATATTTTCTCCAATATTAACCATACATTCTACTCCTTCTATTTTAATAATAACACATATCTCAGAAAATCATTATATTTTATCAGTTTATTTACTTTTAAATTTAAAAGCCTTTAAGACAAGATTCAATTTGATTATAAATAAGAGTAGACCCTGCTTTAGTATAATGGACACCACTTATAGTTTCAATCATACTAGTATAATTTGGAGTGTTGACAAAAGGTGTATAAGTATCACAATATCGAACATTGCTGTAGCCTGATGAAAAAGCACTTCTTAGCTTATTATTAAGAGCCTGAACATTAGCGTTTTTACAATATTTAGCTATACTATCATTACAAGGATTAACGCTTACAATTAAAATATTAGCTCTATTTCCTACTTGATTTATAGCATTTCTATAAATATTTACCCAATCTTGCGAAAGATTATTAACGCCATAATTAAAAACTAAATTATATCTATGGGATGGATCACTATTAATTTTGCTTAAAGCTTTAGTAAAATCAGAGTTAAATTCCTTACTTGCACCTGAAGTCGTGGCATAAATAGCATCTGTAGATCTTAAGGAAAGTTGATAACTATAGCCTAATGTTCGGGAATCACCTACGAAAATATCACCGTAAGAAGATGAAGCATTTTGGGTTATATTTCCTGAGCCCGTACCTGTAGAGCTATTTCCGTTTGAAGATCCAGTATTACTATTAGAATTGTTGCTATTTTGGGTATTTTTAGCCCCAATTAACTCTTTAATTTCCTCAAGTTTCTTTTCATAGGAAGTTTTACTACTACCATCTTGCATTTTGCTTACATAATAAGCTGCATTTTCATAATCTTCTTTATCCAAGGTTCCACGTGCTCTATTAAGCATTTTATAGGCATACGAGGCATAAGCTTTATATACTTCATCTTTGGAATCAACCATAAAACATAAAGTAAAATTCGTGTTTGGAGCTGCTATTTTGGCAATACTTTTCACAATGGTAGGAATAAAAAATATTGCTACACCCACAAATAGCTTAATCATAAAAAGGCTAATAGCTTCTTTAATTTTACTTTCGTTAGAGCCAAGTGTTGCTTTAAAAAAAGAATACATTCCCATGACTATGATAATAATAGGGACTAATATCTTAAGTGCACCTATTACTTTATTAATGATAAGCATTACGTCCATTACTTCGGGCATTGTACAAACATTAGTCAAATGATATCGTCCCTCTCTTGCTATAATTATACCAAAAATTTAGATTAATAAAATAATTGCCAATAAATTATATGCAAAAAAATAGCATTAATCACCATTAATGCTAATATCATAATTACTTGGGCCTAAAATACATTTACCATCGACGTTAAATACCGAACCATGGCATGGACATTCCCATGTTTTTTCTACTTTATTAAATAAAAGATTACATCCTAAATGAGGACATTTAATTTTAACAATATGTTTTTTATTATCTGAGTCAACATATATGCCCAAAGTAACATTATCTTTTTTAATAAAGTATGGATTATTATTGTAATAAGATTTATTTAAATTTACTTTTGAATCTATAAAGCTATAACCACTTGAAGCGATACTTATACCTAAATTTAAGATTTTATCTTTAGTAAGTCCTCTTTTGGGAGCAAATATTTCGGCGTACTTATTAGTTTTATTTTGTAATATATCCCTTAAAGCTAAAGATGCTATAAAAGATGATGTCATTCCCCAGGTATTATAACCCGTTGCTATATAAATATTATCCATTATAGGCCCTATATACGGCAAATTATCCAAAGTCATAATATCATTATTACTCCAGGCATAAGCTATTTTATCTTTAGAAACATTAAATAACTTGGCAAAATTATCTTCATGATTATTTTTAAAACTGCCATTGTGTGAGCTACTTAAAGTAAGACCATAGTCTTTATAAAAGCGGTATGAATATATAGGATTTTTTACATTAATAGCACTAAAAGGCAAATTTTTACTCTTTTGGGCTATAACATAAGACTTTTCTATATAGCCTTTCAAAGGAAATACATAAGGAAATAAAAAATATGGATAATGGCATGCGAGTACAATTTGCTGGCACTTAATCTTGTGGTCGTCAAAATAAGCTATAAAATAATCGTCATATGCCTCAATGCTATAAATATTAGTATTTTCATATATTCTATGATTATTAGTTATACTGATTTTAGCTAAAGCATCAACATATTTTAAAGGATGAAAGACATAGGTATCTTTAACATATATCCCCTTTTCTACCTTAATCTTGTTAGGAAGTTCAGTTATTTCATAAACTTTTTCTCCAAAATCTTTTAAAATATTTTGCTCTTCATTTACTTTATTAACGTTTGTTTTAGATAAAGCATAATAGTAAGAATCTACCTTTTGTAAATCACAGGCTATTTTTTCTTCATTTATAACATGGACCATTTTATTAATAGCTTCTTTAGTAGCTTTATAATACTTAAATGCTGTATCATAATTAAAATTTTTCTTTAATTTAGAATAAATATTTTGTTGTAAAAATGTTATTTTCGCAGTTGACCTTGAGGTTACTCCCATACCAATCTTATTTCTTTCTACTAAAGTAATCTTTCTTTTATCATCCTTTAAGGCATATAAAAGATTGATACCAGTAATACCACCGCCAATAATTAAAATATCTGTTTCTATATCTTTATCTAAACTAGGATAATCTTTAAGTTTAATATCTTGCCATATTGGAATTGTTTTCATACCATTAATATGGTGTAAAAAGTTATTTTTATAATTCTACTTTTCAAGAATTAGTCTTTAAAAGGAAGTTTAACAATAAATTTCGTTAATTCATCGCTTTCAGCATTTATACTTCCACCATGAAGCTCTACTATCTCTTTGCTTATGGCAAGACCTAGGCCACTGCCTCCGGTTTTAGATGATCTTGCACTATCAAGGCGATAAAATTTAGTAAATATTTTATCTAATTCTTCTTTAGGAATCTTCTTACCCTTATTACTAACAGTAATGGTAACAGAATCATTATCTGTTTTGACATCAATAGTTATTAATTTATCATTACTATAGCTAATAGCGTTTTTTATTAAGTTGCTAAATACTCTTGCTAATTTATCTGAATCACCATCAATTATAACTTTATCCTGATAATTTAATTTAACTTCTTTATTATTTTCCATTAAAATAGGATAAAAATCATCAATAATTTGTTCAAGCATTAAATTTAAATTAATTTCTTCTTTTTGTAAGACGATAGTCTCGGTATTGAATCTAGCTATATCAAATAATTCATTGATTAAATCCTCTAAACGGTAGGATTTATCAAGAGCTACACCTATATACTTCTCTCTTTGCTTTTTAGGCATATCTTTTATTTCATCAAGTAAAGATAAATAACCTATCATTGAGGTAAGCGGTGTTTTTAAATCATGAGCAAGATAAACAATTAGATCATTTTTCTTTTGTTCGTTTTCTCTTGCTAATAACTCATTTTTCTCAGCTTCTTTTTTTAAATGATTAATCTTCATTTGCAAATTTTCAAAGTCTTTAGGAAGTTCAATATATTCAACATCTTTATTTAGGATATTTTCTGAAGCTATAGATAAAGCATTAATATAAGAAAAAGTCTTTCTAATTAAAATGTATAACATAATTATAAAGCCTATAAGCCAGATACCAATTGCTATTGCCAAAATATTAAAAGGCAGATAACCATCAGATAAATTGTTAATAAGAGTTTTGGCACTATAATACATTTCTGGTGATTTATTATATACCCATTGGAAATCATAACGACTTATTATAAAGTAAAAGATAATGAAGAAGACTGGAAAAGAAAGTGTCCATATAACAAGTCTAATTACAAAGTTAATTAAAGTTTTTTTCATTAATGACTTATTTTTCAATTTTATACCCCACTCCCCATATAGTAACAATATATTTAGGCTTTTTACCTGTATCATTCATCTTCTCTCTTAAATGACGAATATGAACCATGATCGTATTGTTATCATTTTCATAATATTTTTCTTGCCACACGGTACTAAATAAATCTTCAGTTTTAACAACACTACCTCGATTTTGGCATAAATACCATAATATATCAAATTCAATTGGTGTAAGTTCTATCTTCTTATCATTAAAATAAAACTCATGAGTATTTTTATTAATTACAATATTTCTAAAATCAATTACACTTTCATTTTCAAGACTATTTTCATTATAAGTTGTGTATCTTCGAAGTTGAGCTTTTACTCTAGCCATAAGTTCCAAAGGTTTAAAGGGTTTCGTTATATAGTCATCAGCCCCGATTGTAAGACCATTTATCTTATCAATATCTTCAACTTTAGCAGTTACAAAAATAATGGGAAAGTTATACTTTTCTCTAATTTTACGACATAAAGAGAAGCCATCAATATCTGGCATCATAACATCTAAAATAGCTAAATCTATTTTAAGTTTTTCTAAATCTTCGAGTACTTTATTACTTGCATAATATTTATAAACATTATAATTAGCGTTTTTTAAACATATCTCAATTAAATCAGCAATTTCTTTTTCATCATCTACTACTAAAATATTCATACTATTCCCTTAATCCTAAACACCTTTATTATATATCATTAAAGGTAATATTCCCACAAATTCTTTATTTGGCCTTCTATTTTTTCATAATCCCATAGTTTATCGCTTCTTTCTTTGCTATTAGGATCATTTACTTTTATTTTGCCATCATTAATACCCGCGAGAACTATATAGTGACCTGATTTAGTAAAATCTCCCGGTCTCATACTGCATATAATTGGATGCCCATTTTCCAAAGCATTAATGATAACCGTTTTCGATAAGGGAAGTTCGCGGCTTTCGACACCCAGTTTTCTTGCTCCTTCACTCATAAGTGCCCAAGCCGTACCTGTTGCATCAGAGTAATAACCATTATCCTCGGCAAACTTGGCAACTTTGTAAGGTGTCATGCTTTTGTCCTTTGTAAGACTTACAATAACCATTGATAGGGCTGTAGGCCCACAGCCGCTTATGGCAATACTGCTTCCACCATATCTGGCATATCCCCACCTTTTATCCCATTGGAGTAAAAGAGGTACTTCCCCATCTTTAATATCTCCGACATTATCACTATATGTATTACCTAACTTATCGGGATAATCTAGGACAAAGTCTAACATGTCGGGATTATTAATTAAAGATTCTAATAATATTTCTGGATATTCATCATAATTATTAATTATCTTATCTACCCTTTTATCATATTCACTTAATATTTTTAATTTTTCTAAAGTTGTTAAATCCTCTTTATAATTAATATCCGGAATAAGACTTTCATTTTCTGTTATAAAGGTATTATCATAATTATCTTTATTTAGCTTAATTTGTAAACTACCAATAACAAAAGTTAATACTACGATAATTAAAAATATCTTGAATCCCTTTTTTAAGTGTCTTTTATTTTTTCTTTTCATAAAGGGCCTCCCTACTTACACAATAATGTTAGCAAGTAAAGGCCCTTTTAATCTTTAACTTATTCTTATATGTTTCTTAATATTTTCTTAAGCACTACTTTATAAGATTTATAATACTTTTCTTTAAATATTTCCTACTTGATATAAGTACTAGAAAATACATAATTAAAAGAACTATCATAAAGCATAAAAGTATATATGGTATATCAAGTAATAAATATAAATTATAAGAGTATTTAATATATATAACTGCTCCTATATAAATTAAAAGAGAACATAGAATTAGTAAAATGGTATTAAATAAGTATTCCAAAATAACTAAAGATCTAACATCACCTTTCGAAAAATGAAATAATTGTAAATAGCCAAATTCTCTTTGTCTAAAATGTAGCTCCATATTAATTTCATTATATAAAAACATGAAGGCTAAAACCGTAACTACTACCACGGCAATTAAGGCAGCTTTAACTACTCTTTGGGTATCATAAGCAAGTCTACTCATTCTATTTTCATACATTGCATATACCCCACTTGCCATATCAATAGTTTTAGTTTCGAGTTGCTCTTTGGTATATAAGTTTAATAGCTCATTAATATTAATACTTATATATCTTGTGTTTTCATCTAAAGTACCAAACTTTTTAATAGAATTGTAAGGTATAAATACGGCACTTCTGACCCTAGATTCAAGATAAACATTATCATAAATATTATAGAGCATTGGCAAATCTTTACCTTTTACAATGCCAGTGATTGTATATTCTTTTTGATTAATAACTAGCTTATCATTAATAGTTTTGCCATATTCTTTAGCATACTCCTCATTAATTAATATTTCATTATCTTCTTTAGGAAAGATTCCTTGAATGCTATTTTTAAATGTGCTATCTTTTTCAGGAAATAACTCGTTATAAGTAAAACCATCTTCTTCATAAGTATAGCGTTTATATTCATAGTCTATTTTATAAGTATTTTTGATTTCCTCATAATAATATGAAGAAACATCTAAAATATTGATGGGCATTTCATCTAGTTTTCTTTTTAAGTATGCTTCTTTATAATTTAAGGTAAATGATAATCCGATAAGCAGCCCAGCAATTAAAATAGTTAAAAAACCTTTAATTATAAAATTTTGTTTTGGTCTTAATTTAATGGCACTTTTAATAATAGTTCTTTTGCTTTTCTTTTCACTTTTAAGGCTTAATTCTTGCTCTTCATTTAATTTGTTAAATGAAATCTCTACCTTACCAAAAGAAATATTAATTAAACAGTTACATATATCATCGTATATATCTTTATGAGTAGCTATTATAATAATCTTATCTTTTAAATCTATTTTCTTTAAAAACTCCGCAAAAATAATAGAATTTTCATGATCTAAGTTGGAAGTTGCTTCATCAAGTATAAGTATTTTGCTATCGCAAAGTAAAGTTCTAACTAGACTTATCCTTTGTAGTTCACCACCACTTACTTCACCAAGATATTTATTTAATAGATTATCTACTTTAAATATTTTTGTAAGTTCTAATATTTTCTTTTTATCTTTTTGAATCATTAATAAGTTATCTATGATGGTAAGCTTTTTATAAAGCAAAGATTTTTGCATCATATACCCAATATTTAAAGCATAGGTTTTCAAAAATTTTCTTGAAGCTTTTTTCAAATCAACGGAGTTAATCAGAACTTTTCCATCATAGTCTTTATCAACACCGGAGATAATATTTAAAAGAGTTGTTTTGCCACTTCCACTTATACCTTTGATAACATATATATTATTTGTTTTAAATTCTAAGTTAATATCATCCAAAACTACTCTATCATATTTTTTCGTTACATTTTTAAGCTCTATCATAATAAATCACCCTCCTCTTTTAAAGATTTTAGCCAGCCGTGTTTTTTAAGAAGTAAAGAATTAACAAAGGAAAAGAAGATAGCCATTACGATAAGTAATCCTCCTAGTAAAAGAAGATTTGGAAAGTCGGGAACAAATAAAATAAAGTTAGTAATATTTTTATTTAATAAAATAGGATTTAATATAACGCCAATTACTAGACCTATCATGACCCCTATCATAAACTTAGATAAAACCGATATAATCGAAGTTAACATATTACTTAAAATAATATTAAACCAATTATAGCCATAATAATTGTAAATAGCTAAAATGTGTTTACGATACTTATTTTGAATATTCTCACTTTGATAATAGAAAAGTAATACTACAACAAAAGATGCCATAAGGGCAGGATAAAGAAAATATTTTAAACGGTACATCTTACCATTATAGTTAATGAAATTACTACCAAATTCTTTTACTGTTATACCATTATTCGTTTTTTCATAATCGTTATAAAATTCATTTAAATCTAGAGTGTTTTTAAAATATGCCCTCATTTTGATGGTATTACCATTTTGGCGAAACTGCTCACTACCACGATATTTGTTAACATATTTATCAGAAATAATTTCATTATCATTCAACTGACTACTAGATAACATAGTAGTTAAATAAGTGTTATCATTAACATCTTTTAATATGCCTACAATCCTAAAGCTTTCCGTTTTATCAGGCAATTTAATTTCATATGTAGTGCCAATTAAACTAGCCATATCACCACTTAATCTTGATGCAATTTCTTGTCCAAGTATAATATCATTTTCATTTTCAAAGTATGATCCATAAGCAATTAAATCTTTAATTTCCGGCACCTTATTCACATCGAAAGGTAATGTTTTTAATGCAAGATTATAATTACTTGTAATAAACATACCTTGTGTATTATAACTAATATTATCTGAGTATAAAAAAGTATTATAGCCATTATACTTATCTATAATTGAATCACAAAAATCTGGATTTTCATCAATATTACAACGATAATTAACAAAGTTAATATGATAAATATTTAATAAAGAAGTTCTAAGTTTTTGCTTATAATCAGAGCAAGCACTTAGGCCTATCGTAACTAAAGTAAAAACCATTATCAAAAAGAAACTTGCTCTTAAATTTCTTTTTTTGTACCATAATTGTTTTATCATGTGTTTAAAAACATTAACTTTATTTTTAGTTACCGAAGGCATTGTAGCCATTTCTTCATTATCTATTTCACTTTGCAAATTATTAAAGCCAATCTTTTTATCCGCAATTTCAATTAGTTTACTATCATGAGTTGCTACAATAATTAAATGATTTTTCTTTAAATTTTCTAAAATATTTAAGATTAATTCTCTATTATCAATATCAAGCGAAGATGTTGGCTCATCAAGAATTATTATCTTTTTATTTTGGAGTAATGCTATAATTATTGATAATCTTTGTTGCTCTCCTCCTGACAAATCACCGGGGTAACTATTTATTTTATCTTCTAATTTAAATTCTTTTAGATATTCTTCTATCTTACATTTTCCGTTTTTATCACTTAAAGCTAATAATAAATTATCTTTTACTTTTAAGTAATCAACAAAATAATTATTTTGCGTTATATAGGCAATATAGTCTTTTACTTCATCATATTTAACTTCTTTATCATATGTGTTTTCATAGATCCTAACTTTACCTTCATTAAAAGCTGTAGCTCCCGTTATAACATTTAATAAAGTTGTTTTGCCACTACCACTTTCGCCAAATAATACATATAATCCCTTTTCTTTAAATGAATAGCTAAAGCTTTCAAAAACTAATTTTTCTTTATAAGCTTTAGTAACTTTTTCACATTTTATTACCGTTTTCAAGTTATTTTATTTCCTTTCTCTATTACCAATACTTTTTGAAGATATAAAAAGTTACATAATAAAATTAACATTTTTAAAAATGTTAATCTTTAATTAAGTCTTACATAATTCTTAATTTTTTCTTAAGATAAAAAAACAGATTGCTAATCTGTTTATAATAAAGCTTTTTTCAAATAAATCCTTGATATTAATGAAGCACAAATACAAGATGAACCAATAACTATAAAACTTAGTATATAATCATTAATTAAAATATAGTCAGGATTAACTATCTTAACAATACTCATGCCTAATATTGAATAAGCTTCTAAAGTTATGAAAAAGAATAAGTTTAAATATGCAAAGCTACGCATATTGGAAAATCCTAATATATGATATAGTTTTATAGTTTTAAAAATATGGCTAAAGTAGTTTATGATAAAAGAAATAGTACATATAATTAAAGACACCATAATAACTATAATTGCCATTTTTAAAATGTTAAGTAAAGTTTCATAACTGCTTTGCATACCTACATTTTGTTTATAATTATCTAGATTATTTCTATATTTTTCTAAAAATTCATCTCTTAAAATATATGTTTTAAATATTATCGTACACTTATCATTATCACATTCATAACTTTCGATATAATAATCATATTTTGCTAAATTCATCTTCGTTGTTACACTTATTGTTCTTAAATCTAAAACATTTCTCTCATCATATATTTTTTTATCGACATTATTTTTATAAGCTATTAAAAAAATAAATAAACTTAAAGAAAGAAGTAATATAATAAACATTCTAATTAATAATTTCTTTTTTATTAATCCTTTAATATAAATCTTATTCATCTAAAGCACCATTTTTTAGATTATAAAGTTCATCGCAGTAGTCTTTTATTGCCTCTTCATGAGATACCACGATTACGCATTTACCTTGCCTACTTATATTTTTTAAGTATTCAAAAACATCTTTTTCATTCTCTTCATCTAAGTTACCCGTAGGCTCATCGGCAATTATATATTTAGGGTCATTCATAAGGCTACGGGCTATTGCTACCCTTTGCTTTTCGCCTCCGGAAAGCTCACTTGGTTTATGATTATAACGATTATTTAGGCCGAATTGATCAAGTAATTCTTTAGCTCTTTGTATTCTTTCTTCATTTGTTAATTTTTTGTTCTTAAGGCTTGGTAAAATGACATTCTCTAATGCTGTAAGATTATCTTCAAGGTAATATGATTGAAAAATAAAACCTATCTCTTTATTTCTTATATTACTTTTGTCATTATCATTAAATTTTTTAGTATCTTGCCCTTCAAAAAAATATTTACCAGATGTTGGATCATCAAGCAACCCCAAAATATTGATAAGCGTTGTTTTACCTGAGCCACTTCTGCCCATAATGGCATACATTTTTCCCATGTTAAATTCAAGACTAATATTCTTTAATGCTGCAACTTCATTTTTTGACGTTTTATATATTTTACAAATATCCTCTAATTTCATTTTAATTACCTACTTTCTCTTCATCTAGTAGCTCTCTTACAGTTAAATTTCTTAGACGATAACTATTATATTGTACTGACACATAGCCAAATAGAATAACTACTAAATAATAAATTATAAATGGTATCTTAGGAATTCTTATTTTTAATAATCGATATTCAATAAACTTTTTAGCATAGTGTTCAATAAATATGCCTGATGTTTTAACAAGAATGATGGCTAGCAAACAGGCAAGTAAGGTTTGAATAATTAATTCTATAAAGATAATTCTATTAATCTCTTTTTTGTTATAACCTAAAGATTTATATAAAGCTATTCTTTTAATTTCGGCTTTATAATAACTAAATATGAATATAAGGGCAATAAATAAAACTACTATACAGACAACTGACATCAAAATGATACCTAACTGTAATA
>CANRMZ010000025.1 GCA_947631885.1 uncultured Bacilli bacterium | reverse complement strand
GCAGCTTCACATCCCGCGTGGCCTGCCCCTACTACTATGATATCGTATTTCATACTCACCCACTCTACTTTCCTACGCAAAAATTTTGAAATAATCTATCAATAACAGCCTCATCATAAGTATCGCCTATTATTTGTCCTAGATAATCAAAACAATCTTTTAGATTACTTTCTATCAAATCAATCGGAATGCCCTTTTCAAGGTTATTTAAGCCCTCTTGTAAGGCATTACTTGCTTTATTTACTAAATCAGTTTGTCTAGCATTAGATAAATAAGTTAGGTCTTTATTAATGCTATTTATATCAAAATATTCTATAAGTTTATCCTTGAGTTTATCAAGTCCATCTACTTCCATAGTATTACCATATACTAAAGATAAATCGGTATCTATATCTTGATGTATTAAACTATCGCTTTTATTTATAAAAATAATAGTCTTATCTTTTGGTACTTTATTTAAAAGGTCTTTATCTTCATCATCTATAGCTCTAGATCCATCAAGAACTAATAAAACTACATCAGCATTTTCGATACTTTCAAGACTTTTTTGAACTCCTAAGCTTTCTACTAAATCATTGGTTTCATGAATACCCGCCGTATCTATCAAGTTAACTTCAATACCATTTAAAGAGATAGTTCCTTCAATAATATCTCTAGTAGTTCCCGCGATGTCTGTAACGATGGCTTTTTGCTCATCAAGTAAATGATTTAAAATACTACTTTTGCCAACATTAGGTTTACCTACAATTGCTACATTAATACCATTATTAACTATTTTGCCATATTTAGCACCTTTAACTAATGAAGCTAATTCACGAGAAATAACGGCTAGTTTTTCTTTTAGTAAACCTTCGGTAATAATCAAATTGTCGGTATATTCAGGATAATCGATATTTACTTCAATATTTGCCATTAGAGATACTAGAATTTCTCTAATGCCCGTAATCTTCTTTGTTAAATTTCCACCAATTTGATTTAAAGATAACTTTCTTTTAGAGTCACTTTTTGCCTTAATTAATTCGCCAACAGCTTCAGCTTCCAAGAGATTTATACGGCCATTTAAATAAGCTCTTTTAGTAAACTCTCCAGGCTCTGCTAAACGGCACCCATGTTTTAATAAAACCTCTAATATCTTATTAGTGGTATTTATTCCTCCATGACAGTTTATTTCTACTATATCTTCTTTGGTATATGTTTTAGGAGCTTTCATAATCATTAATAATACTTCATCTATTACTTCGCCACTATCAACAATATGACCATATTTAATAGTGTGGCTTTCTGAAGATTTTATATCACTAGAAAAAATTTCACTTACAATATTAAGCGTTTCTGGCCCAGTTACTCTAACAATAGATATTGCTCCAACTCCTAAAGAGGTGGAAATAGCACATATAGTATCCTCCATAAACTGCCCTTCTTCGTGTAAGATTATAGCATACATATGCCAAATTTTCTACATTTGTATTTTCATATATCCTATGATATAATTCTTCTTGTAAAAAGTAGTAAGGTGCATATGAAGAAGAAAAAGAAAATACCTTGGTTTTTAATCATTTTATTAGTGGCTATTCTTGGCGTTGGTGGATACTTTGGTTATAAAAAATGGCAAGATTCACGGGCTTTCAAAATAGAAATTCTAATTGATGAAATCAATGTCCGAGAGGAAGCATCATTATATAGTAATAAAGTTGGTGAAGTAAGAAAAGGTCAAATATATAACGTTTTAGATATTGATTTAAAGGATAATAGATATGTTTGGTACTATATAAAACTCCAAAATGGTAACTATGGTTGGATAGCTACCGGCCGAAATAATCGTTATGTTAAAGAAATGAATAACCCTGAAGGCGAAGGTGAAGAAGACTATGAAGCCGACTATGGAAACCCTAAAATTTCATTTGAAACCAATGAAGTAAACTTCGAGGATTTAAGCTCTATTAACTATGATCATTTAACGGTAAAAGATGACTCTAACTGTGAATTAATAGCCAAAAAGAACTATAAAAAAGCCAAAGAAAAGAATCCTAAGCAAAAATATTGTCAAGTATCTCACGAAGTATTCTATGAGGAAGATCCTGTAGATAGCGATATTCCGCAATACTGGATTCAATATACTGTTGTTGATGAAGCTGGTAATTCTTCCTCTAAAGTTCAAAAGATTATTTTCTTAAAAGAACCTGATCCAAAAACAGTAAAAGATTTTTCCGAAATGGAAAAATAAGCTATATTAAGCTATATTTTTATAGCTTTTTTCTTGCACAAAAAAAGAGTATTTCTACTCTTCTGTTGGACTTATAACAACATGTCTATGAGGATCTTCACCCTCACTTTTGGTTGTAACTCCCTTAAAGTTTGTTAACACATTGTGAACAATTCTTCTCTCATAAGGATTCATATCTTCCATAGCCGCAGCCATTTTTGTTCTTCTTACATCTCTTGCTGTTTGTTTAGCAACTCTCTCAAGAATAGCAACTTTTTTATCCTTATAATTCTCAACATCTAAAGCTACAGAAAAATAAATACCTGTTTCAAGTTGAATCTTATGTTTAACAATTGTTTCTAATGCCTTTAATGTATTACCATTACGACCGATTAGAATATTGTTATTGTCAGAATACATTTTAATAACTGTTCTATCACCTTGATTTTTTACTTCAAAAGTAACCTCTAAACCTAAGTTATTAATTACTTCTTTAAGATAATCTTTAATAAAGGAATAAATATCTTCTTTTTTATAAGCTATTACTTCAGTAGTTTCTCCTTTGAATAAGGCTTTTTTTGTTTCTCCAGATCTATAAATGATATCTTCTTTAGTTAGATTATTTTCTTCAAGTAATGCCTCTAAAGCATCATCAAATGTCTTCCCTACCTTACTTATTATTTCCATACTTCATTCCTTCTTTCTCTTTTATCTTATCCTTAATTTTCTTCGTTTCTTTATCTAATGTTTTTTTAGATTTAGACCCTTTTTTATCCTTATTAAGTATTAAGTTAGTAACATAAGTTTGAACTATGATAAAGGCATAAGTTGCTACCCAGTATAAAGCGATAGCTGTTGGTAAGAAGTATGATGAAAAGCCTATAAATATAGTCATAAAGTATAGCATAAAGTTCATTTGCTTACCGGCATCAGGCGTTGTGCTCATGCTCGCACTTTGTCTCATTGTGAATTTAAATGAAACATAAGTTGTAAGAACGATTAATGCTACTAATATAAGGTAAGTATAATTTCCTGCGGCTACTCCACCTTGTGGTGTCATTCCTAGATTCCAACTAAATATTTCACCCTCATATAATGTCGGTATTTTATATATAGCAGATAAGAAAGCAAAGAACACAGGCAATTGAATTAAAGAAATCAAACAGCTAGATAATGGATTAACCTTTAATTCTTGATATACTGCCATTGTCTCTTGGGCTTTCAACATTGTCGATTCTTGATCAGTTCTACCAGCATATTTTCTCTCAATCCTTTGAAGCTTAGGCATTGCCTCTTGCATTCTTCGAGATTGCTTTTGCGTTTTAATATTAAATGGTAAAATGATTAACCTTATTAATAAACCTATTATAATAAGGGATAACCCTAAGTAAGCTTTTGTCATCCCCCAGCCTTTAAAGACATTTCCTAATTTTAATATTAAGAAAGCTAAAGGTTTAACAAAAACAGTTTCCCATAAGCTTGTATTTTTAGTAGATGTTATTGTAAATTTTGAACATTCCGGTAACTTATCTAACTTAAATTTCATTTGATCTTGATGTTCTTCATATAACTTATAAGCCTCAGTACCTTCACTTGGCTTACAAAAGATATCTGTTCTTAAGGTTTGCTTAGTATTTTCTGTTAATATTTGTTTTCCATCTTTATCTACAAGGTATTTGCTTGAGCCACATCCTGTAGTAAGAAACAAGAACATTACTAAGATGACCATCATTATTTTATTTTTCATTGCATTCTCCTATTAATTTTTTTAAAGCTTGTTTTTTCTCTACATAACTACTTCTTAAGCAAACTTCTTTAATTATTATAATATAATTCCTATTATTTTTAAACAACTTCTTTTCCGCATCAATAAGTTCTCTTGTTTGTCTTTTTAACTTATTTCTAATTACGGCGTTCCCTACTCTTTTCGGAGCTGCGATTCCATATAAATTATTAACTTCTTCTTTATTCTTAAAAAAGATGGTAAAAAACTCATTTGCTACTTTTGTGCCATCTTGAATAATCTCATTAAATAATATGTTTGATTTAACCCTTTCTGTCTTTTTCATCACTAGCTCCTGTAAAAAAAACCACTATAAAGTGGTTTTATTTTGATAATACTTTTCTTCCCTTTCTTCTGCGTGAAGATAATACTTTTCCATCTTTTCTAGAGAAAAAGCCATGAGTTTTCTTCATCTTTCTTTTATTAGGTTGATAAGTTCTCTTCATAAAATCACTCCTTTTTCAGCATTGTTATTATAATATTTAATATCTTATTATGTCAAGCTAAATAAGTATTTCATGGTTGTTTGTTTTACAACTACTCTAATAATTCATAATATAACTTTTCCACAAACCAACAACATCCCCAAATGGCTAATGTTGAAAGATAATTTTTTTCCCCAATATCATTTTGTTGAAAATGTGGAAAACTTGTGCTATCCTAGATTGCAAAAGAAAAAAAGTGTTGATAATGTTGTTGATACCTCCGTGGACAATTTTTTTTACTTTATCTTTAAACAAAAATAAGTTACAATGAAATTGTTGATAATGATATGTGGGGTATAGGTATGAAAATGGAGGAAATTTTTAAATTATTTTTATCAGAAATAGAAAAAAGCGTCAGTGAAAATGTCTATAATTTATGGTATTCTCCGCTTAAAGCTATATCTTTGGATGATGATAAATTTACAATACAAGTTCCAATGATAATTCATAAACAAATGTTATCAAAGACTTATAAAGATCTTATAGATTCAACTTTATTTTCTATAACTAATAAACACTTTGAAATGATATATCTTACAGAAGAAGAAATAAGTAAGATTAATGAAAGTAGTAATAAAGATACTAATAAAAAAACTAAAAATGATGATCTTGATATTGAAGATGACTGGGAAACTAATTTAATACCTCGCTTTACTTTTGATAATTTCGTGGTAGGGGATTCCAACAAACTAGCAGTAGTATCTGCTCATACAGTTGCGGAACATCCAGGTCAAGTACATAATCCTTTATTCTTATATGGTAAAAGTGGTATAGGAAAAACCCATTTAATGCATGCCATAGGTAATTATATTCATGATAATAGTGACCTTAAAGTATTATATGTAACAAGTGATGAATATATTATGGATTATACAGGTATTGCTGCAGTTAATAAGGGTGCCGATAGTATAAACTATGCTAAATCTTTTAAAGATAAATATAAAAATGTTGATGTTTTGTTAATTGATGATATTCAGTTTTTAGTAGTAGCAGATAAATCTCAACAAGAATTCTTCAATACTTTTAATGCTTTATTTAATGCTAATAAACAAATAGTTATAAGTAGTGATAGATCACCAGATGATTTAAAGAAACTAGAAGATAGGCTTAGAAGTAGATTTATGATGGGCCTTCCTGTAGATATTTATCCACCAGATTTCAACTTACGCTGTAAAATTATCAATAGTAAGATTAAAAATACTCCTTTAGAGGATAAACTTAGTCAAGATGTTATTGAATATATCGCTAATTCTTGTCAAAGTGATGTTAGACATATCGAAGGTTCTATCAATAGACTTCTTGCTTATACCGCAATGATGGTACCTGCCAAAATAGATTTAAACTTTGCAGTAGAGGCCTTAAAAGATTACTTAAGTACTAATGTTTATTCCGAAAGTTCAATAAGTAAGATTCAAAAAGCCGTAGCCGATTACTTTAATATAACAGTTAATGATTTAAAAAGTAAGAAAAAGACCAGTAATATAGCCAAGCCAAGACATATTGCTATATACTTAAGTAGAGTAGAAACTGATGAAGGTCTTGCAAGAATAGGTTTAGAATTTGGGGGGAGGGATCATTCAACAATCTCAGCATCAATAGAAAAGATATCAAACGAGCTTAAAACTGATGAAAAAATGAATAATACCATCAAAGAGATAAAAAATAAGTTATAACTTTGTTGATTAATTATTAACAAATATTAAGATAAATAGGGGATATAACAAGAATTCCACAACAATTAACACTATAAAGATAATAATAATTAAAAATAATTAGAAAGAAGGAAATAAAAATGAAATTTACAATCGATAAAAATATATTATTAGATGCATTAATGAATGTTACTAAAGCATTATCCCAAAAGATAACTATTCCCGTATTAAATGGTATAGTTATGGAAGTTACTAAAAATGGTTTGGAACTTTTAGCATCAGATAGTGAACTTACTATTAAAGTAACTATAGATAAAAAAGAAATTAAAAATATAGAAGAAGAAGGAAAGTTAATAATTCAAAGTAGATATATTTTAGATATTATAAGAAAAATGCCTTCAGATGTAATAAATTTTGAAGAAATAGGCAATAATATTAAGATATATTCTGATACAAATGAATTTATATTAAATTGTTATAACTTATCTGATTATCCAAATGTAACAATCGAGAAGAGTAAAAATATCATTAATTTGGAAGCTAATCTATTAAAAGAAATCATAAATCAAACAGCATATGCTATGTCTACTCAAGAAGTAAGACCTCTTTTAACTGGTTTGAATATTAAAATTGTTGGAGATTTGTTAGAATGTATAGCTACTGACTCATATCGTTTAGCTAAGAAATCTATTAAGTTAAAAGATCCAGTAGAAGATGCTATAAATATCGTTATTCCTGGTAAAAGTGTTAACGAATTAGAGTCTATTTTAAGAGATGAAGATAATGTTGAAATCCATCTATTTAACAACAAAATATTATTTATTTATAAGAATATAATGTTCCAAACAACTTTATTAAACGGTGATTATCCTGATACTAATAACTATATTCCTAAAGAATTTAAGTATATGATTAATCTTAATTTAAAGGAATATTATGATGCAATAGATAGAGCTTCAATAATAACGATTAGTAAAGATAAGAACATTGTTAAAATGTGTATTGATGATAAGAAAATGACTATTTTAGGAACTTCTCAAGAAAGTGGAAAGACTAAAGAAGAGTTAAAAATCGATAGTAATAATAAAGAAAAGTTAGATATTTCCTTCAGTTCTAAATATATGTTAGAGGCCCTAAAGGTATTAGATACAGATAATATTATCTTACTTATCAATGGCGATGATAAACCAATTATTATAAATGCCGTAGATGATGATACAATAGTAGAGTTAATACTTCCTATAAAAACATATTAATATTCTATAATTCGACAAAATATCCCCGTGATTCTGTGTTATAACCAAGGTATCGGGGGATTTTTTTATGTTAGATAATTATATTATTAATAATTCAACTTTAGCTTTATTACCTGCAGGGGATAAGAAGACCAAAGTTATAGAAAAGTATGTTAACTATCTAGTTAAAGGTAATCCTTTAACTATTGTCGATGAAAGTTGTAAATTTTACGGAAGTTCTTATAAAGGAAGATGCCAAAGTGCTAGATATTTGCTGGGTGATAGCTATAAATGTCCAATTATTATTAGTGAAGTAAAAGATATCCTCATTTTTCCCACATCTTCAGGAAAAAAAGCCGATTGTATGTGGTTTGCTTATAATGGGATAGTGGACTACTTTGTAAATGATAACAAAAATCTAACAATTATTTTAAATAATGGTAAGAAAATAAGTACAGATTTATCGGCGAATCACTTTTCCAATCAACTTTTTAAAGCAACGCGATTAATGACCATTATGAAGGGCAAAAAATGCTGATTTTGCTTTTTTTTGGTTCTTAAATATGATATAATTAATAGGTGTAGAGGAGTACACAAAATATTAAATATTAAAAATTGAGGCCAAAAAAGAGGTTTAGAGATGTATATTGAAAAATTAAAACTTACCAACTTTAGAAATTATGAATCATTAGACGTTTCTTTTTCAAGTACATTAAACATTATTTATGGCAGCAATGGCAGTGGTAAATCTAATGTGATTGAAGCTATATATTTACTGGCTTTAACAAAGTCTTTTAGAACTGGCAGTGATATTAATTTAATAAAAAAAGGTGCTTCTTTAGCAGAAATAAAAGGGGAGATAATCTCAAACGAAAAGACAAGATATCAGATAGATCTTTCGGAAGAAGGAAAGAAAGTATATATAAATTCTGATAAAGTAGGAAAAATTAGTGATTATGTATCTAATATCAATATAGTTTTATTTAATCCCTTAGATACGAAAATTATTAATGATTCACCATCTTTTCGTCGAAAACTTATTAATATCGATATTTCTCAAGGAAATAAAGAGTATCTATTATTACTTAATTCTTATGAAAAGGTATTAAGAAATCGTAATGCTTATCTTAAACAGCTATATTTAAATGGGAATGCATCTAAAGATTATCTAGATGTCTTAACCAGTAAGCTAGTTAGTATAGGTAAAAAAATAAATGAATGCCGTAAAACTTACATTGATAAGATTAATGAGAATATAGCAAAAATATATGAAAATATCTTTGAATATGGGAATTTACAGGTAATATACCATAGCTCATTTAATGATAAAACTGAAAAAGAGTTATTTGAAAGTTATCAAAAAAGATACTATAAAGAAAGAGAAATGGGTAAAACATTGTCGGGTATTCATCATGATGATATCGAGTTTATCTTGGATGGAAATCCGATAAGAGATTATGGTAGTGTAGGGCAACAGAAAAATGCCATTATATCGTTTAAACTAGCAGAACTTATTATTATAAAGGAACTTAAAGATGAGTACCCAATATTAATATTAGATGATTTATTTTCGGAGCTAGATAATGCGAAAATAAACAATATTATTAAGATGCTTAATAAAGAAGTTCAAACATTTATTACAAGTACTGATATAGATAATATAGATAAAAGTTTACTTGAAAATAGCAGTATTTATCTAGTTAAGGATGACAAAGTAGAGAGGGTGAATAACAATGAATGAAGAACATTATTCAGATAGTGATATTCAAGTATTAGAAGGGCTAGAAGCAGTTCGTAAAAGACCTGGTATGTACATTGGTACTACTAGTAGCAAAGGGCTTCACCATTTAGTGTGGGAAATTGTTGATAATGCCGTAGATGAAGCTTTAGCGGGATATTGTGATGACATTGAAGTAGAGATTCATAAAGATAATTCCGTATCTGTTAAAGATGATGGACGGGGAATGCCTACAGGAATAAACGCCAAAACAGGGCTTTCAACGATTGAAACAATCTTTACAGTACTTCATGCCGGGGGAAAATTTGGTGGCGGAGGCTACAAGGTTTCTGGTGGTCTTCATGGTGTTGGGGCTTCCGTTGTTAATGCCTTATCTAAATGGCTTGAAGTAAGAGTTTATCGTGAAGGTGAAGTCCATTATCAAAGATTTGAAAATGGTGGAACTCCGGTAGCTCCGATGAAAGTAATTGAAGAATGTGCCAAAGATAGAACTGGAACAACAGTTACCTTTTTACCAGATCCGGAAATATTTACAGAAACAACAATATTTGATTATGATGTATTAAAGAAAAGATTACAAGAGCTTGCTTTCTTAAATAAAGGACTTCGTATTCAATTAATAGATGAAAGAGTAGAGGATAAACACGAAACATTTCTTTATAATGGCGGTATTATTGAGTATGTTGAAATGCTTAATAAAGATAAAAAGCCCCTTCATGAAGATATTATCTACGTAAATGGTGTAGAAGATGATATATCTATTGAAGTAGCTATGCAATATAATGAATCTTATAATTCTGCGATATATTCTTTTACTAACAATATCAATACCTATGAAGGTGGAATGCATGAAGATGGTGTAAAACAAGCCTTAACAAGAATTATCAATAACTATGCTAAAAAGGCCAAAATACTTAAGGAAAATGATGATAGCCTAACTGGAGATGACGTAAGAGAAGGTCTTACAATGATTATTTCTTGTAAGCATCCAGATCCTCAATTCGAAGGACAAACAAAGACTAAACTTGGTAATATTGAAGTTAAGAAAATAGCTTCTGATGTCTTTGGTGAAGGATTAGAAAGATATTTACTAGAACATCCTCAAGAAGCAAGAACCATTATTGATAAAACTCTTTTAGCATCAAGAGCAAGAATTGCTGCCAAGAAGGCTAGAGAAACCACAAGAAGAAAAACAGACTTAGATGTAATTGATTTTGGTGGAAAACTAGTTGATTGTAAGGTAAAAGACCCTAGTGAATGTGAAATATTTATAGTCGAGGGTGATTCAGCAGGTGGATCTGCTATCAAAGGCAGAGATTCAATGACGCAAGCCATTCTACCTTTAAAAGGAAAAATCTTAAATGTAGAAAAAGCAAGACTTGATAGAGCTTTAGATAATGATGAAATTAGAACAATTATTACAGCTTTTGGTACAGGCATAGGCCAAGAGTTTAATTTAGATAAATTAAGATATGACAAAATCATTATCATGACCGATGCCGATGTCGATGGTGAACATATTAGAGTACTTCTTCTGACGCTTTTTTACCGCTTTTTTAGACCAATTGTAGAAACCGGACACGTATATGCTGCCCAACCACCTTTATTCTGTATAAAGCATGGCAAAACGATTAAATACGTACTAGATGAAGATGAGAAAGCTGAATACTTGGCTTCCTTACCACAAAACATTAAACCGGACGTTATGCGTATGAAAGGTTTAGGTGAAATGGATCCGGAAGAATTAAATGATACAACAATGGATATTAATAAGAGAATTCTTAGAAAGATAACAGTAGATGATTTAATGGCTGCAGATGAAATATTCAGTCAATTAATGGGCGAAGCTGTAGAGCCACGTACTAAATTTATCCAAGAAAATGCCCAATTTACTGAAAATTTAGATATATAGGAGGTGTATGGTATGGAACAAAATGATGAAGAAAAAATAACTACTGAAGAAGTCATCGACACAGAAGACACAGGTGAAAGTGTAATTTCTGTCGGTGAAGAAAGAGATAAATTACAAGAAAATAACATTGTTGATGAAGTAAAAAAATCTTTCTTAGATTATTCAATGAGTGTTATTGTTTCAAGAGCCTTACCAGACCTTAGAGATGGTTTAAAACCAGTTCATAGAAGAATTTTATATGCTATGTATGAGAATAATTTAACTCCTGACA
>CANRMZ010000024.1 GCA_947631885.1 uncultured Bacilli bacterium | reverse complement strand
TTCGTTTATAACAATTTGGCCACCATCTGTTTCATAGAAACCAGACCAATCATTAGTAGTAACTTCGTCTTTAGTAAAATCTCCTTCGATATTAAAAATACTTTCATTATCTGTAGATTTAGATTCAATACTAATACCATCTTCGGTTTTAGTTATTTCAAATGTTAATTTATCTCCTAAAAAGTCGTCATCATAAGATAATTTTTTTAAAGACTCAACATCAACAGAAACTTGTTCATTACTTGATCCCTTAGTTATTCCTACTTCAACAGCTTTAGGGGAAGAGTAATAAATTGTTATAACAGTATCATCATTAGAATAAGTACCCATCCAACTCATATCATAATCATCAATTTCTTCAGGCTCTTCAGGTTCTGGAGCTGTATTTGTATTCATATTCGTATTGGTGTTGGTATTTGTATTGGTGTTTTCGGTATTATTTGCTACATTCTCAGTTTGATTTTGATTAGTGTTAGCTGCAGGTGCAGTTTTTTTCTTATTAGGATTTAAAAAGACGAAATATATTACACAAATAACAACCGAAAGAACTGCTGCTATTAATAGAATGATTGTTTTAGTATCAAACTTTTTAGGGTTAGTACCATCACCATTAGGATTTGGTGCTGCAGGTGTAGCATTTGGCATTGCGGGATTTACTCCCTGACCGGCTTGAAGAGGCGTATTTAGTCCTCCCATAGCAGGTGCCATTCCCGGCAAAGTACCGTTTGGATTTGGCATATTGGGATTCATTCCTGGTGCCATATTTGGATTTGTCATTGGAGATTGCCCTTGTGCTGGCGTAGGTTGTGGAGCTCCTGAATTTAAATTAGGATTTGGTGCTTGACCTACAGGAGCATTAGGATTTGGCATTGGCACAGGATTAGGTGCCACATTTGGCATTGGTGTTGCGGGTGCCGGTGCTGCAGCAGGAGCACCTGGATTATTTACCATATTAGGATTTGGTACAGGATTTGCAGGAGCCGTCAAATTAGGATTAGCAGGCATATTTGGATTAACGGGAGCAGCTGGTACCGGATTTATTCCAGGAGCGCCTTGGGGCCCATTTGGAACATTAGGATTTCCTGGATTTAGATTTGGATTATTATTCATACTTATTACCCTTTCTATATTCTTTTCTATTATGTATCAATTATACCACATAAATTGGCAAATGAATATTAAATGTTTACAATTAATTACATTTTTATAGACAAATAGAATATAGAATGCAAAACTTGATGTATTTTATTTGTCCGTGTTATAATCTATTTATAATAGTAGAGGACGTGGGTGATGGTATGGGCCTTTTTGATAAGATTTTTAAGAAAAAAGAACCCGAAGTTGTAAAAGTTATTATACCTCCGACTAATAGAAGTGAAATAAACTTAAACTTACCTGATGGAGAATTAGTTCCATTTGAAGGCGATATTCTTAATACGGCATCTATGGAAAATATTGCCATATTTAAACATAATCTTGGGGTTTTGATATCAAAAACTAAATCTGCTGGCAAAGTAGAAAAATTTATGCTTATCAGAGAAGATGACTATTTTCCTGAAAATTGGAAATGGCGAGCTTCTTGTAGTTCAACAGTCATGGAAGAATATATTTTTAGTTTATCTATAGCTATTAGAAGAGCTTATGCTTTAGAGCAAGCAGGCATAAATAATAAAATGAATGGTTTGGAAATTCCTATTGATCCTAAAACAATGGCTAAGGCTTTAAGTAATGTTGATGTTAAAACAGGCTTTGTTTATATGCCATCTCATTTTCGCTCTACAAAACATTTTACTATAAATACCCCTCTGGGAGTTACGGGCTCTTATAATACGGTAAGTACTAATCGTAATTTTACCATTATTGATTCAGCAGATAATTTTTTGAGTTCAGGTTATGGATATTCTTTAGCCTATTATGATGCATATCTAGACGTAAGTCATGAAGCGCTAGATATATCGTCTGAAGCAATTGTATTAATTGAAAAATCACACTTTGAAAAAATGAAAAATGATCAACAGCTTATGAATATGCTATTCCAAAGAAAAGTGGTAATTTATGAAGGCGATGAAACTGTAGCTATTAATATGCTGCTTGCTCAAATGGGCGCTTTGCCATCACAAATAGGCAGCTTTTACGCAGAATATGATGATGATTTAAAGCAAATAATAAATGCAAGCATAATTGATTTAGCATATCGCAATAATCTTTTATATAACCAAAGCCATGCAGCTTATATGAATCCAGAGAATGGTCATTTTTCTAATCATTTTGATGATTATAATCATGATCATATAGATTTTTTTAATGAATTTATTGCTTTTATGCAGACTAAATTTCCTGAACATCAAAATCTTTTTACCATCTCTTCAATTAACGACAGTGAAAGATCTAGTAGTATAGTAAATGCTATTGGTACTGAAGCTTTACTTGAAGCAATTAGAGAATATAATGAAAAAGCATTACCAGCTTTTAGAGTAAGAAATGCTGTATACATAAAAGATCATGATAATATAAGTTTTGAAGATCATAATGCTATTTTGCAAACTGTTCATTTAATATCAGAAACTTATAGCATTAACATGGAATTTGATACCCCGGAAAAGAAAGCTTTGCTCGAGGAAGCAATAAGGCGTTTTTATCAACTTCCTACAGTTCAAGATCAACTTGAAGCTGCGAAAATTGTATGGGATATACTAGGGCCTAAGCTAGATGAAACCGCCCAATTAGAAATCGATACTTTAAATATTTAAAAGAAAGGTTAATATGAAAAAAGATAAATCAACTATTATTATTTTAATAGTATTAATTGTATTTGCTATTATAGGTTATTTTATTTTTGATGGAGGATTATCTGATAAATATGATAAATTTAAAAACCTAATAGTAGAAACCAAAAGTGGAAAAAAATTACAAACAGAGTATTCAGCTATTAAAGATAAGAACTTTTTTATTAAAGTTCCTACTGAATTTATCGAAATGAACAATGATGAAAAAAAGCAAAAATTTGGTGTGGACGATATTGATAAAGTTTATAGCAATAAGGAAAATACTGTAAATGTCATAATGGATCTTTTAGAAGCTGAAAAATCAAATTCTGATATGGAGTTTTATAAAGATGAGATAGTAAAAAATCTTTCAGGAAATAACTCCATAGATAGTGCTCAAATAATAGAAATAGACAAATATAATGTTGTATCAGTAGTTTATCATGATGAAGATGAATACCATCATACATTATATTTCTCTTATGATAACCATCTAGCGACGATATCATTTAATGTACTATTAGATGACAAAGACGAATGGCTACCTGTTAGTGAATTTGTTTTAGATTCATTATATTTCAAATAAAAAAGACCTCTATAGGTCTTATTCTTCTGCATTTTCTTCAATTGCTTTAACAGATTTCTTAATAAGTTTAGCATGAACAACCATTTTTTCATCATTACTATAGCATGTAGATAATGTTAGTATTTTATCGGTAGCATTTATGGTAGCCTTAAAATCATACATACTTCTATCTTTTAATTTATTTGCAAAGTTTAAAAATTCTTGATTGCTACTAAAGTTTACAACTGAATAATCTGGATTTGGATTATTAGCAATATGATAGACACTAAATATTTGCCATACATCATTTTCATCTTCGGTAGAAGTTTTTATAACGAAGTTTTCTTCTTTATCAGTCCAACCATTTTCTAAAATATCATTTAGTGAACCAAACATTGTTTTATTTAATCTGCCATGACCATAGATAATAGTATTTTTATCTTGCCATAAATTATTACGAGTATCTAAGAATATCCAACCAGCTTCATTAACTGAGTTATCAATACTATGAGATAAATAATAATCATTATTATCTGTTTGTACAAATGGGTAATTTACTTTGGTTCCTGCGACTTGAACCCAACCTACAGTTTCTTCATTATCTTTTTTTATGTCAGTTAAGTCGACATCAATAAAATCCATTATTAAATATTTTAAAGTTTCATCTGTAATATCAGCTGCTAACTCAACATTTTCTCCTGAAGTATTATTGATTTTAACAGAATCTTCTAAATCATCAATTAATTTTTGCGTTTTACTATTATCGATACGCCAAGAAATAATTTTATAGCCAGATACACCAAATAATACTAATAAAATTAAAATGACAACGTATAAAACGTATTTAATTGGTTTTTTCTTCCTAATTTCTTCCTTTTTTGCTTCTTTCTTTACAGTCTCTTTTTTTTGCTCTGCTTTTTTAGAAACTTCGTTATTTGCAGCCTCTTTAACAATCTTTACTTCTTTTTCTTTGACTTCATTAGTCTTTTTTTTGCTAGGTGTATTACTCTTTTTAGTGTTTACTGCTTTTGATTTTGCACTACTTTTTGTTGTAGTCTTTTTTTTGCCAGTATCATTCACTACTTTTTGGCTTTTTGCCATCCCATTTCACCTCGCGATATATTATAACACATATCCTTTTTTTTGCAATTGTTGTATAATTATATTATTAAAAGGAGAATTATATGTTAAGTGGAAAAGTAGCCATTATAACGGGTGGAACTCGGGGAATTGGACTAGAAACAGTAAAAGTATTTAAGTTAAATGGAGCTGACGTAGTACTTTTAGGATCAAAAAAAGAATCTGTTGATAAAGCAATAGAAACTTTAAAAAAAGAAAAAATAGATGTTGAAGGATATTATCCTAATTTAAATAATCCTGATGAAGTAAAAGAAATGATAAAGAAGATTCATGATAAATATGGTCATATTGATATTTTAGTCAATAATGCTGGTGTATCTGCCAAAGATAGTATCGATAATACAACATATGAAGATTTTGTTAAAATAATGGATATTAATATTAATGCCATGTTTAATATGACTAAGGAAGTTATTCCCTATATGAAAGAAAATGGCGGGGTAATTTTAAATACTAGTTCAATGGTTAGTATTTATGGTCAACCTTCAGGCGTAGGTTATCCAACCTCTAAATTCGCGGTTAATGGCTTTACGAAATCTCTTGCTAGAGAGCTTGCTCCCTTTAATATTAGGGTAAATGCTGTAGCTCCTGGTATAACAAAAACCGATATGGTTGCATCTTTACCTGAGGAAATGATAGCACCTTTAGTTAAAACTATCCCTCTTGGTAGAATTGGTGAACCAAGGGATATTGCTAATGCCTTTTTATTCTTAGCTAGTGATTTAGCAAGCTATATAACAGGGGTTATTCTTTCTGTTGATGGAGCTGCAAGAAGCTAAGGAAATATTGCAATTTTCATAAATTTAATAGATAATATTGTCGAGGTACGTGATGAAAAAAAAGTTAATTATTGTGTTATTATTAGTTTTATCATTAGGCCTATATGGCTGTGGTAAACAAACTGATGCGGAAAAGTTTAAAGAAGAATATGAAAGTGTTAATGGGCAAAAATCAGGAAGTAATGTTATAAGAAGTCTTACTATTGATGAAGAAAATCCTTTTGTTTATAAAGAAGCTAGTGATATTGTAAAAGCTATAAATGATGAAGAAACCTTTGTTGTTTATTTTGGCTTTAATACTTGTCCTTGGTGTAGAAGTGTTCTTCCTTATTTAATAAAGACTGCTAAAGAAAATAATATTGATGAAATATATTATGTAGATGTTAAAACCATAAGAGATACTATGGAATATGATGAGGAAACTAAAGAGTTTAAGACTACTAAAGAAGGGGGCAAAGGTTACTCAGAACTAACTGAATTATTAGGTAATGTCTTAAGTGATTATAATCTTACCGATAAAGATGGTAAGAGCATTAGTACTGGAACTAAGAGAATTTATGCTCCGAATGTTGTAGTCGTTGAAAATGGGGTAGCACTTGGTATGGTAACAGGTATATCTGAACTTCAAACTGATGGTTATATGGATTTAACTAAAGAGATGACTGATGATACCGAAGAACAATTTAATGATTTATTTGCTTTATTAAATCATAGTGTATGTACTAAAAATGAAGGATGCTAAATAATATTTTTTTAAAGAATTTATCTTTTCTAAAAAGTTAATTTGTGTTATATTAAAAAAAGAGAAAGGAGTTCTTATTTATGATTTCAAGCTCAAGTTCACTAGATGGTATTGTAGCTGGTGGCATAATGTTGATAGTGTGGACTATTTTAATTCTTATTTTAGCCATAGTTGGAGGAATCTGTTTATATATTTTCTTCCTTAGCCCTAAAAAAGAAATAAAAAATAAATTCTTAAATTGGCTTAAACGTTTCTTAAATTTTGACGTAATGCTATTAGAATTTATTCTTAAAGTAGTTTATATTGCATCAGCATTATTTATTACTGTATGGCCTTTGGCTTTAATCTTTATGAGTCCACTTGGCTTCTTAGCAGCTTTATTAACAATAGTTCTTGGTAATATCGGTTTAAGAGTTACATATGAATTTATGTTAATGCTAATAATGTTATGCAAGAATACATCAGAAATTAATCGTAAGATAAAAGAAAAATAAGAGCTTTGAGGCTCTTTTTTTTTGACTTGCTAAAAAGGGCAAAAAACTATATAATGAAATTATAGGAATTTGCTTTATGCAAGTTGCTTAAAAACAAGAAAGTGAGGAGAAAATGGATATTTTAAACAATTCCATTTTTACTCTAGTTGTTGGATTATTAGTAGGAGCTTTAATTGTATTTGTAATTAATTTGATTATAAATAAAAAACGTGCAAATGACGTAAATAAGCTAATTGAAGATGCTAAAAAAGAAGCAGACAAGCAAAAAAGAGATGCCTTATTAGAAGTAAAAGAGGAATCTTTTAAGTTAAAACAACAAACTGATGCCGAGATAAAAGAAAAGAAAGCAGAACTTAAACAAAGTGAAGATCGTTTATTAGTTCGCGAAAATAATCTTGATAAAAGGGAAGAAATGTTACAAAAAAGGGATGCTTCCCTAGATGATAAAGAAAAAAGCTTATTAGCAAAAACAGAAAATATCCAAGCAAAAGAGGAAAAAATGGATGCTCTATTAAAAGAAGAAATGGAGCAATTAGAAAAGATTTCCGGATATAGTAAAGAAAAAGCTAAAGAATTAATAATGAGCCGTGTCGAGAGTGACATAAGCACTGAAATCACCGAATATATTCGTGAAGAAATGGCTAAAGCCCAAGTTGAGGCTGGTGAAAGAGCTAAACAACTAATCGTTGGCTCAATGGAACGTTATGCTGATGAAGTTGTAGGATTACAAACAGTCAGTACAATTGATTTACCAAATGATGACATGAAAGGTAGATTAATTGGTAGAGAAGGACGTAACATTAGAACTATTGAGTCTATTACAGGAGTTGATTTAATTATTGATGATACTCCTGAAGCTATTGTAATTTCATCTTTTGACCCACTTAGAAGAGAGATAGCTAAGATAACTTTGGAAACACTTATAAAGGATGGTAGAATACATCCGGCACGTATTGAAGAAGTTTATGATAAAACTTTAAAGGATATCAATAATAAGATAACCGAACTAGGAAATAAAACTGTTCAAGATTTAGGACTTACAAAAGTAGATCCTGAATTACTTAACTTAATTGGTAAGTTAAATTATCGTACTAGTTATGGACAAAATGCTTTAAAGCACTCTATAGAAGTAGCTAATCTAGCAGGACTTATGGCATCTGAACTAGGCGAAAATGTAACTCTTGCAAAAAGAGCAGGACTACTTCATGATATTGGTAAAGCTATCGATTTTGAAGTCGAAGGAAGCCATGTTGAAATAGGTTACGATATTTGTAAAAAGTATCATGAAAACCCAGTTGTTCTAGATGCTATTGAATCACACCATGGAGCTGTAGAACCTAAGTCAATTATTGCTGTTTTAGTAGCGGTTGCCGATACTCTAAGTGCTGCAAGACCTGGTGCTCGTAATGATTCCCTCGAAAACTATATTAAGAGATTAGAGCAACTTGAAGTTATAGGTAATAGTTTCGAAGGCGTTGAAAAAACATATGCTATGCAAGCGGGTAGAGAAGTCAGAGTTATGGTTAAACCAGACGAAGTTGATGATGCTACAAGTTATAAGATTGCTAGAGATATGAAAGAAAAGATTGAAAAAGAAATGCAATATCCTGGTACTATTAAAATAACTGTTATAAGAGAAACAAGAGCTCAAGAAGAACCAAAATAAGCTTCTTTTTTCTTGCAAAAGAAAAAAGGCTTTATAGCCCTTTTATAAACTTGGTGTATTAACTTCCATTATAACTGGAAGAATAATAGGTCTTCTTCCGGTAAGATCATTAATATAAGGAAGAAGTTCAAATATTATTTGATTCTTTAAATCCGTATAACTATAGATAGATTTAGATAAATAGTCACTAACAATACTTGTTATTTTATTTTCTATCCTATTCATCAATTCTTGGCTTTCATTAACCATTACAAATCCCCGAGCAGTTACATTTGGTTTAGCAAGTAGTTTTCTTGTTAATGTATTAATGTTTAAGATAGTAATTAAGATACCGTCATGGCTCATGAGTTTTCGGTCTTTAATAACAACAGAACCTACATCACCAATTCTTGAACCATCAACATAGATATCACCGGCTTGAACAGTTCCATCTTTATATACTTTGCCATCTTTAAGTTTTATGACATCACCGTTTTCAGCGATAATGATATTATTTTCATCAACACCACAGCTTACGGCAATTTCTCCATGCTTTTTAAGCATTCGGTATTCACCATGCATTGGCATGAAGTATTCCGGTTTAATAATTCTAAGCATCCACTTAAGTTCTTCTTCTTTAGCGTGTCCTGATGTATGAATATCACTAAATTCAGTATTAGTAAATACACGAACGCCCTTTAAATAAAGCTTATTAATAATCTTATTAATACTATCAGCATTACCAGGAATAGCACTTGATGAGAAGATAACCAAATCATCATTTAATAATGATATTTGTTTATGAACTCCATTAGCTATTCGAGATAGGGCTGCTAAGGGCTCTCCTTGGGTACCTGTACATAAAATACATACTTCATTTCTCTTTAAATTTTTAGCTTGATAAGCATCAATAAATTGATCTTTATCATGAAGTAAATTATTATTTAAAGCAAGTTCAATAGCATTTTCCATACTTCTACCAAATACTACTATTTTACGATTATATTGTTTACAAGTTTCAACAATATGTTTTATTCTAAAGATATTGGAAGCAAATGTAGCAATGATAACTCGACCATGGTGTCTTGAAATTATATCATTTAATGTGCCATCGACAGAACTTTCACTTTTCGAAAAGCCCTCGGACATTGCGTTAGTAGAATCACTTAATAATAGTTTAACGCCTTCGCTTCCAAGTTTAGCCATTTTATGAATATCAGCCATTGGACCAATAGGTGTTAAATCAAATTTAAAGTCTCCTGTTTCAAATATTAATCCATTTGGTGTATGAATAGCTATAGCAAAACTATCAGGTATAGAGTGGGTTGTATTAACGAACTCAATCTCAAAATATTTATATTTAATAACTAAATCTTTATTAATAATTTCGATATTTTCATAAGGAATATTTCTTTCTGCTAGTTTTTTATTAATTAAATCGGCCGCAATCTTTGGCGCATATATAACCGGTATATTAACAGATTGAAGTAAGAAAGGTATTCCGCCGATATGGTCCTCATGACCATGGGTTATTATTAAAGCTTTAATCTTACTTTCATTATTTTTTAAATAAGAAACATCTTGAATAACGTAATCTATTCCTAAAAGGTCATCCTCAGGGAATAAAACTCCGGCATCTATAATTATTATCTCATCATTATGAGTAACAACATACATATTTTTTCCTACTTCGCCAAGGCCACCTAAAGCAATGACCGACGTTTCGCCTAAATCATTTTTCATAATTTCCTTCTTTCATAAAAAAGATTCAAATATAAATAAATTATAGCACAATTCATAAAGCTTGTCTATAATTCCTATAAGTCTTTACTTGAAGCATGTCTAATTTAAGTGATATTTATTCTTTAAAATATAAAAGAAAAATGATACAATTAATTAAAATAATAAACATAAAGTTTAAAGAAAAGAGGTAAAGAAATGTTTGGTTTGTTTCTATTGTTACTTTTTATAGGCACCATAACTGGAGGAATAGGTTTTTTTATAATTTATATTTTATGTGAACTTGCGCATATTAATCAGTATGCATTAGCTTTAGGTTTTTTATTAATGTCCGTAGTCGAATTGCTGCGTTTCATTCTTTATATAACAATGGATAAAGAAATAAAATTAAATCCTAAAGAATTATGGAATAAAGTAAAATTATTATTTAAGAAAAGGAAAAATAAAGAGCAAAAAATTGATAAAAAAGATGAAAATCTTAAAGAATTAGAAAAAGTTGTAGGAAAAACAAAGAAAAGAAGTAATGTTATTTTTATAGTAGAAATAGTTGTTTTAGTTTTATTTGCTATATATTCTGTTGTAAGCGGTTCTCATTCTATTGTTTTAAAATTTACTTATCATAATGTTTTTATTAGATTGATGGTGGGAATTTTAATTCCTTTGATTATTATAAATATTGTAAATAGTATAAGATCTGAAGGATTTGATAGTTATCCTTTTTGGACAATACTATTTGAATTTATAGTTGTAATTTGTATAACCGCTACTTTTGTTTTCTCGGCTTCAGCTTCTGAAAAAGATCACCCAGCTGTAATGAACTTTTTAAAAGATACATTTGTTTATGATAATGATAGTTATGATGAGGCCCGAAAAGATGCTGATTTTAGTGATGTGAAAACATTTATTAAGGATAGTTTAATTAATTCTTTAGAAGAACTTGAAAAAACTTATGATATTAATAAAGAAGCAGATTATTATCGAATAAAATCAGCTTTACTAGATGGGGTAGAATTTACTAAATATGGATTAAATCTTAAAAATCATCTTTGGGAAGACGATGACAACTTAGTTTTATATATTTTAGATAAGAAAAAGAATGATTATTATTATTTTAAATTTAACCCTAAAACAAGAGAGTTTATAAGTTTAAACCAAAATGAATATAAAGAAATAGTAGATAGTAAGAAAAAATAAAAGAGGTTTAAGATGAAAAAAAGATTATTAAAAATACTTATTTGCTTCGGAATAATATTTTCTTTAGCTGGGTGTGGTAGTGAAGAAGAAAATAAAAAGGATAATAGTTCCGCGAATGAAAATAAAGAATATATAACATATAATAATATAACCGAATTTAATGAGGGTATAGCTATTGCAACTGATGGTAAAGATAAATATGTAGTTGATGAAAATTTTAATGTTTTATTTTCATATAAAGGAAATTCACAGTTTGTGGGAAAAT
>CANRMZ010000023.1 GCA_947631885.1 uncultured Bacilli bacterium | reverse complement strand
CTCATGAAGAATATTTAAAAAGACTATTGGGTGGAAAAGAAATTCATTATTTGACAGATGAAGATATTATAGATAAAGGAATTGCTACAAGTGAAGGTACTATTTCTATAATGAAATAATATATATAAATGAGCAAAATGAGAATTATAGTTAGTGCTCAGTTTGCTTTTTATTTTAATAGATTAAAGATTATTGTAAAATATAAGTAAGTATTATTTTGAGATAGATGAGGTGTTATATGATTGATTCTGATAGAATCGGAAAATTTATTTTAGAACTTAGAAAAAGTAAAAATTTATCGCAAGGGCAACTTGGTGAAATTTTAGGAATAGATAGAGTATCTATTAGCAAATGGGAAAGAGGGGTTTGTTTGCCTAGTCCCGAAATGCTTTTGAAATTAAGCGATATGTTTAATGTAACAGTTAATGAAATTCTATATGGCGAAAAGAAAAACTTTGATAAAAAAAATAACTCTTTTAAAATAAAAAAGAGTTGGAGATGTTTAAAATATTTTGCCATGGGTACTATATTTTCAGCTTTTTTATTAGTGATGATAAATAATGTCTATACAAAAGATTTAAATGTTAAAGAAGATACTACAAATGAAAATAATACGGCCTTAGTTACACGTGGTTTAAATCAAGTTTTGATTAATAAATATGGTGAGAAAATAATGGGTAATGAAGTATATGACCATGGAGCTCCAGATAGAGATGTTTTGGAAGAAGAAATGATACCAGGTGTTAAGTACCATCGTTATGTCTATGATGATACTTTAACAGAAGAAGAAAATCAGGAACAATTTCTTAGATTAGAAGAACAAGCTCATGAAGAATATTTAAAAAGACTATTGGGCGGAAAAGAAATTCATGACTTGGCAGATGATCATATTATAGATAAAGGAATTGCTACAAGTGAAGGTACTATTTCTACAATGAAATAAAAGATAAAAGAGCATGATAATTATATATTTATTATGTTCTTTTTTTGTTTTAATTATTTGATACCTTTATTTATATTATTAAAAATATATTTTCTCTTAGTGGTATGTTATAATTAAGTTTTATTATAGGAGGAAAAATGAAAAAGATTATTCTATTAATTCTTTTAACTTTATTAATTACAGGATGCTCACTTAAAAAAGAAAAATTTGTGCCAGGCACACTTGATTGTGAAACAGATATTAAAGAGATTAGTGATATTTTTACATTAACTATTCATGCTGAGGGCCTCACAAAAACAAAAATGAATTTAACAATTACTAATGATGATGATAAAGAATATTATTTAGAAGATTGGTTTAGAATAGAAAAGAAACACAATGGCAAATGGTATAAATTAAAAATGGATAATTCATTAGGCTCTTTTCTTATGCAGGAATTGTATTCTCCAGGTGAATCTAAGACTTTTAACGATTTTGGATGGGAGCCCATATATGGAGAACTTCCAGATGGCGAATATCGAATTATTATGAGGTTTTATGAACCGGATAAAGAAGATATTAAATATTATGCCACAGCAAAATTTGGTATAAAAGCGGCATAATATATGAAGAAATAACAATATAGGAGGAAAATGAAAAAGTTTATTCTATTAATTCTTTTGACTTTATTTATTACAGGATGCGGACCTAAAAAGGAAGAGTTTGTACCGGGAACTATTGATGATGAAACGGATATTAAAGAAATTAGTGATATTTTTACAATAGCTATTGATGAAGAAGGAATAAAGCGAACAAGATTAGATTTAACAATTACTAATAATGGTGATAAAGACTATTATTTAGAAGATTGGTATAGATTAGAGAAGAAAGAGGACGGCAAGTGGTATAAATTAAAAACGAAACATTCTTTTGGCAGTTTCCTTATGAGTGAATTGTATTCCGTAGGTGAGTCTAAGATTTTTAGTGATTTTGGAGGATGGGAGCCTATCTATGGCGAACTTCCAAATGGCGAATATCGAATTATCAGAGGGTTTTATGAACCAGAAAAAGAAGACGTTAAGTATTATGCCGCAGGAGAATTTAGCATAAAAGAAATATAGTTTATGCAGCCCTGTGTATGAAGATGCTATTAAAGATATTACTTTAAATAAAAAAATGGTGTTACTATAATTATCACTTGAATAACTTATTTATTTTCTGATAAAAGATACAAATTTACAAAATAAGCCATAAATGATAAAATATGCTTAATTTATGGGTTATTTTGAAAGGCTATTATATGGATTATGACAAAATAGGATCATTTATTTTAAACCTAAGAAATGAAAAAGGTTGGTCACAAGAAACTCTGGCAGAAAAAGTGTGTGTAAGTCGTCAAGCGGTAAGCAAATGGGAAAGGGGAATAACTTTACCTGATCCCAATTCTTTACTAGTACTTAAAGATATATTTAAAGTTTCAATAGATGAAATCCTTTCCGGAGAAAGATTTACCAAAAATAAAGATACTGATTTAACTGATAATGTAACTATTCAGATGTATACAAAATATAGAAAATCGAAAAAAACATTGAAATTTTTAATAATTGCTTTATTGACATTTTTAGTTATATTTTTAATTTACTTTTTTATTAACTCTTATCGGTCGATTCAAATTTTTACTATATATGGGGAAAGTGATAACATTCAAGTAGATGATGGTATTTTTGTTATAACTAGTGATAAAATTTATTTATCTATAAGTAATATTATTAGTAAATCACAAGAAAAAATAGATACGATAGATCTTTATTATTTAATTGATAATAAAAAAACGACTATTGCTAAGCAAGATGATAACTATTTGTTTATTGTCGATTTTAAAGGCTCTGATAATTATTTTGATACAGAAAATATCATAGATAATTTAACAAATATGTATTTAGATTTAACTATAAATGGTGAAGTAGAAACTATTAAATTATCTTTTAGAAAAGACTATACAAATGATATGTTAATTTTTAAGAAAAAGCCTAAAGCCGCTAGTGATGAAATTAATGAACCGTTAACTCCTAAGCCTGAATACGATGATATGATACAAAAAATAAAAGAGAAATTTAGAGTGCAAGATGATGCTTATGTTTATGAATTTAAAGATGATAAACTTGGAGATTATCTTGTACATTATATGGAGTTTGCTGATTTGCTTACTTTAACAAAATTTGAAGATGAAGAAATAGTGGCTATATGGTCTTTAGAATTTGGGTTTGGAAATATTGCATATGCTTCTTATATAAATCCTTTAGAAAATTATACTACATCCAACAATGTTATGAGTTGTACAATTGAAGATTGTGTTTTATCTTTTAATAGAAATAAAGAATTTTGGAAAGTTATTAATACTATTTTAGAATAGAAACTGACAAGTTCTTTTCTTTTTTTGGGTTAAATGATATACCTATCTTAAAGGAAAGGATGTGTTTTATGAAATTAAGATTAATAAAAACAAAATTATCTAATAAAAGTACTTTAATTTATATTCTATTTGCCTTAATCATATATAACCTTATTTTTATTTCCATTAAAAGTGAATTATTTTATAGAGGGATTAATTATATGACTAATTATCTAGATTATTATACCAATAACTATTTGAATGGTAATATAAATAATTTGATATTTAATAATACACCATACTTATTTATTGAAAGTGATGTAGTAAATATTTATTCAGCGGTTTTCATATATGTTGCTTGTTTTTCTTCGGCTATTTTTACTTTCTTTATGTTCATATCCCCAATGCTACTATTTTTAATGATATTAAAAAATATATATAGTGATATTTATAATAAAAATATGGTTAATCATATAAATCGAATTGGTAAAAATAAGTTTATTAATAATATGCTTTTTGTATATGCATTGTATATGGGCCTTTTGATTATCATACCTAAAATATTATTCTTTTTAGAATTATCAATCTTTTTTCCTAACTCTGTTTCTTCAGTACATTTTATTGCTGAAGCCTCCTTTTTATCGTCAGCCTTTTTATATACAAGCTATAATATTCAGCCATATTTACTTATTTTAATTGATCTATGCGTAAGCTTTATCTTTGGTATTTCACTGGCATTTATTAGTATTATTGTTAGCTCACTATTTAGAAATAAAGCAATGTCATATACTTTTATAATATTATTCTTTGCTATTTCATCTATTTTTTCTATAAAAGCTCCATTTTTATATCTTCATTCAATTTTTAACTTTGTTTCCTATTATATTAATGATGCAAATTTATTTAATTTATATGAACCTTTGTTAGTAGGATTAATCTATCTGTTAGTGACTTTTGTACTTGCTAAAATAATATTAAAAAGAAAAATAGAGAGAAATATATGAAGAAATTTTTTAAAAAGTTTTTGTTAAATAAAGGATTATTAATACTAATATTTGGGGCACTTTTATTTTTATATTTTACTGTCGATCCACTTCTATATGTAGAAACAAATAATATGATTCAAAGTAAAATAAGCGATTTAAATTATATTTACTATATTTATATGCTTCCAATGAGTTTCTCTGAATTAGACTTTGTATTGGCAATATCACTTGAAATGGTATATTTATCTTTGCTAGTGTTTAGCGTTTCAAGATTATGTAATTTCTTTTTTGGGGATACTGCGACAACTTCAATTCTTAGAGTAAATAAGAAAAAATTTATTCGTAAATTGTTTATTGTAAACGCCATTATATCTGTTATTATATGTGCACTTTATTTTATATTTTATTTAGTATTGTGCTATTTTGATAAAGTCGATTTCACTTTTAGTATAAATAATTTATATCCTATTTTATATAAATTTTTGTTATCGCTCATAATACCTGATTTATGTTTATACTGATAAAATTTCTATTTCTTTATTTTCTATATTTCTTGCAAATATCGTATTAGAACTAGTAATAAAAAGTACATTTTTGACAGAAAGTTCAGTTTTCACTGAAAGCTCGCTATTAATCACCTTTTTTGTAACGGCGTATTTTCTACTATATTTTAGTATCAAAAAAATATTTTTAAGGAGGGACTTATCATGAATAAAGCTATTATATATACCAAAAACTTATCAAAAAAGTTTAATAATAATGAAGTTTTAAATAATATAAATATTTCATTTAATAAAGAAAAAATTACTGGAATTATTGGTTACAATGGTAGTGGTAAAACGGTTTTGCTTAAAATTATAGTTGGACTTTATAAGCCAACTAGTGGAGAAGTAGTTATTGATGATAAATTAACCATTTATGATGATTTCGGTGTGCTTATTGATACGGGATTTATCGAATATGAATCGGGATTTAAAAATTTAAAACTTATTTCACTTTTAAAAAATAAGATTAAGGATAAAGACATATACGATATTATGAGATTTGTAAAATTAGATCCATTTAATAAGACTAAATATAAAAATTATTCAACGGGAATGAAACAAAAATTAAAAATTGCTCAAGCTTTAATGGAAAAACCAAAGGTATTAGTGCTTGATGAACCATTTAATGGTTTAGATAAAGAAAGTGTCCTTTATTTTAGAAAGGTTCTTTTGGATTTAAAGGAAAAAGGGACTACAATTATTATTACTAGCCATTATGAAGAAGATATTAAAACTTTATGTGACTATGTATATGAAATAAATAAAGGGGAGTTAACATTATATGAAAAAAAATAAAAATATGGTTATTATAATCATATTATTAATAATAAGTTTGGCATTATTACTTTTTTTAGGATATAGATATATTAAACAAGAAGACAAAATGATTGCAAGTTATGATGATTTTATCCGTTCTAGCCTTGCTTTATCTTTAAGTTATGAAAAATCCCTCGATTTTCTAATGTCAGATATTAGACATGTTGAATCATCACTTCCCGGGGAAAAAACAGGTAAAAATGATTTAATATATGATTTTGCAAAATATGATTTTATTCCTTCATTATCCTTATTATCTAGCGAAACAGAAGATAGTGATCTTTTATATGAAGCATTTACTAATTTTTCTAAAGTTATGACATACTTCAATAATATCACTCATGGATTAAGAGAGAATATGCTAGTTCGTCAAGGAAAGTATTACTATACCGAAGATAAGGGAGTTTATAAATATATTATAAAGAAAAAGGTTATAACTAAAAAGGGCTTTAATGATTGCTATAAAGATTATCTTGCCACACTAGGTTATAAAGATATGGAAGATAATATAGCTCAAAAAATACAAAAAAATAGTAAACTAATAAATGTTTATAATTTGTTGAAAACTAAAAACACAAATTTTTTGCAAGAAAATAGGGAAATAATTATTAAAGCCGTAGCAGAAGATTTAAATGATTTCACGGACTTTATTCTTAGTAATTATATTTTAGCAGATAAAGAGATTCAAACTTCGGGGCCAGAGTTAATTAAAACATTTGATACTGAAGAGGTAACATTGATTTATAATTTTACCTATTTGGATAGAATTTATGACTCAACTTCAAAGTATTATAAAAATTCCTATCAATTAGATATCGATTATGTATGGGAGCAAATCGAAAGTCAAGGTTATCCCAAATTATATATGTAATATAGATTAATAATATAATATTTATAGTCTATAATAGCGATTTTATTTATTATTTGCTAATTTTTGAATATTTACTTATAATAAATATGGAAATAAGCAAGGTGGTGCGTAGTGATAGATGATGAAAAAAGGGGAAAATTTTTGTCTGAATTAAGAAAAAATAGACATTTAACACAAAAAGAACTTGGAGATTTAATTCATTATAGCGATAAAAATATTTCTAAATGGGAAAGGGGTATTTCATTTCCAAGTAATCCAAATGTTTTGAATGAAATCGCTGACATTTTTAATATTAGTGTAGAAGAATTAATTTATGGAGAAAAATTAGGTAGTTATAATAAAGAAAAAATACGGAAAAATTTTATTAACGTATATAAGAATAACTATAATAGATATAGAAAAAAAGTAAATTTTTTAGTAGTTTCAATTTTGTTAATAATTATAGGTTTTTTAATTTCGATTTATATTATCTTTATAAGAAATTCTATTAAAGTTTATACAATAGCCTATGAAAATAATAACATTAGCATGTTAAATTCAACTTTACTAATTACTAATAAAATCAATATATTAAACTTTAACAAAATTTCAACCAAGCGAGCTGTAGAAAAAATTCGGATGTATTATATTAACGAAGATAATAAAACAATTAATATTTTTGCTGGAGCTAATAAAGATTATTATATTGAAGAAAATAATGGCTATTCAGAATATTACTTACAAAATTTATTAAATAATAAAGTATATTTAGAAATAATATATGAAGATAATGAAGAGGAAATCGTTAATCTTATATTTGAAGAAAAATATACGAATGATAATATTTTCCCAAGAAAAATAGACAATATTTTGGAGAAGAGAACTACATCTTTGAATGAAAGCTTAAAGGACAAACTTCTTGACATTGACTTTATAGATTATGAAAGCTATTTAGAAAAGCAAATAGCAGAAAAAACAACCTGTATCTATGATGTTGAGTCGAATAATTTTATAATCTCAATTGTAAAAGATGATGTTATAGAAAAGATTTCTAGTCGAGTTGGATTAGATAATATATCTTATGAAAAACTTGTAAATGGCGAATTAGTTCAAAATAAAGAATTAAACATTAAAGAAAAGAAAAATTGTGACCTAGAAAGTTGCAGTAGTATAGAAGATTTCGCTATGTATATATCTTATTTAAAAGAAATTTAAAAGCTTATAGAAAACATTCTACTCAAAATAGAATGTTTTTTTAATATTCTACTAAATGTAGAGTTATAAACGCAAAATGTAGTGATATACTTTTTTTTGAAAGCGAGGAGAGATAATGAAAAAATTTTTATTTATTTTATTTATATTATTTATTGCTTTGCCGACTATTGCAAATGCCAAAGTTATTAATGGAGAAAGGTACGTTAATCAAAACGGCGTAGTATTTGAAAGAGAACAATATAATAAGCTAATTAATATATATTCAAAAAGTTATATTCAAACAATAACATATGATGAATATAAAATGATAACTTCATCTAACATAAATGAAATTATTGTTGAAGAATATCCAGAAATATTACCATGTGGGACATCTTTCTCTTCAAGTGCTAAAACTGTAAAATTAATTAAGAACGGTAATTATATTACTCTGATGGCTACTTGGAAAGGCGTGCCTACGATTAAAAGTTATGATGTAATAGCTGTCAGATTGGATGGAGTTTCATTAAGTGGCTCCTTTACATTTAAACAAACTTATATATCAAATGGAAGTTTAATAACTTCTTATTCTAGTGAGAAACAACAATTTTCTAATGGATTTGGCAGCTCTTTCCTTTTAGGGACTGGAACAGGGCTTGAAATTTCATTAACTTTTTTGGTTTCAGGAACTGGTAACGTATATGGTAGTTATCAACATGCTTCATCTACTACGACATTAAACCAAAGTAAAAAGTATACAATTTCATATTTAGGGTATGGAGGTGTCATCAAATTCGATGATAGTATAAAAAGTAAATATGATGGTATGAATGGTGTTGATATTACTATCTAAATTGTTAAGTCATCGATTTAAATTGAAAATACTATAATTTTAAAGAAAAAAATGAATTTATTTTAATTACACTCTTTTTAAAAATAATAAGATTTAATTTTCTATACAATTAATTATGATAACAACTATTTTAATGATATATGAAATCCGGAAACATTAAAGAGTTCGTTATAAATAAAAATTAGAAAGGAGCAATATGAAAAGAAAAATTTTAGGCTGTATAGGAATTTTAGCTTGTTCATTATTAATGATTGCATCTGCCAAGGCTTTAACCGTTACTATATTGGATATTACATACTCGTTAAATGCAGCAAGTAGTGTTATTTCTGAAGCTAGAACTATGGACTTAAATTATCAAAAAGTTACTAATACTCCGACTTATGTTAGAACAGATACAGAGGGCTCTTATCTTGATGTAGTCGCTAGAAAAAGAAGTGCCCTAGGAATATATGAAGCTCAATTGACCTATCGCTTCTATGATCCAGTTGAGAATGTTACTGATAGTGAAAGTTACTATAAACTGGTTCCAGGAGTATATAAATATCAATTAGCATCATATAGCGTTTATATGAAAGGAACAGTTAAAGTTTATAATAGCGATAGCGCAAACAGCTAATAAAATTATATAATAGCTAAGAATTTAAAATCATTCTTAGCTATTATAATTTTTGGTAAAGAGGTGAAAATAAATGAAATTAATAAATTTATCAAAAAAATATAATATTGGAAAGCCTAATGAGATTGAAGTATTAAAAAATGTTAATAAGGAATTTGATAAAGGAAAATTATATGCTATAATGGGCAAATCAGGAGCCGGAAAAAGTACACTTATAAGTATTTTGGGGTTATTAGATTCACCAACGACCGGAATATATATATTTGAAGGCAAAAATGTATCAAAGTTAAAAGAAAAAGAAAAAGCAAAAATAAGAAATAAAAAAATTGGCTTTGTATTTCAATCTTATTTTTTAGATAATAAATTAACCGCTTTTGAAAATGCTATACTTCCATGTATTATTAATAAAAAGGAAATTAAAGAAAAAAAGGAATACGCTAAAGATTTATTTGAAAGATTTCATTTAGCAAATAGAATGAATCATTATCCATCTGAACTTTCTGGGGGCGAAATGCAAAGAGTAGCTATTATAAGAGCTTTAATTAACAATCCTGACTATGTTATTGCGGATGAACCAACAGGAAATTTAGATTCTAAAACCGAGATAGAAATATTTAAATTATTAAAAGAGATATCAAAAGAAAAGTGTGTTATAGTAGTAACTCATAATGAACAAATAAAAGAGTATTGTGATGTGTTATATCATATTAAAGATGGTGTAATATATGAGTAAGGACTTATTAAAACTAGCTCATATAAGTAATAAAAAAACCGCAAAAAAAATTGTATTTATAATAATCGTTACAATAACCTTTGTTTTAGTTTATATACCTTTTTCATTATACAAAACTTATGATGAGGCTTCTAATTTTTTAATGAATAATAGTTATAGTGTCAAGATGATTCAAATTATACGCGAAGATCAAAAAGAGGATGTATTAAAGCTAAATTTGCAAGATGAAGCACATGTGGTGACCATTATTAAAGATATGAACGAATACTATGCAGCTGTATATTGGCCTGAACAAAATAAAAATTTAACATTAGGAATTTTTCAAAATATAGATAGTTTTGTTCCCAGTGTTATTAAAGGGCATTCTATAATCAATGAAGATGAAATTATTTGCCCAAATCGTTTGGCCTTTGGGGCATATGACGATAAATATGTAGAAGATTTATTAGATATGGAAAAATATTTAAATAAAGAAATAGAGATTAAAAATTATCAAAAAATTTCCAAGGATGAAATTAAAGAATACACATACAAAGTTAAAATTGTTGGGCTATTTGATCCAACGCTTAACTATAATTATAATGGTTGTTATGGTTCGAGAGATTTTGTAAAAAAGCTTTATGAAGATTGGAAACCTTATAATTATGATGATGCATATTATAAAGCAATGACTATTTTTGTAGATGATTATAGAAATGTCTCAAAAATCACAAATATTTTAAATGAAAATAAAATAGATTATTCTGTACCCAACATCGAAATCTTTTTTATGGATTCAATTGTTAACTCTGTATACATACTTTCAGTGGCTTTTTTTATAATCTCAACTATTACTTTATATATTTATGTAGTGAATTACATTAAAAGTAAAAGAAAAAATATTGCATTGTATAGAGCCTTGGGCTATTCTTATTCTACAATCCAGTTTATTATATACTATGGGGTTTTCGAACTGCTTTTAATTTCATATGCAATTTCTAGCTTTTTCGTTTTAGCTATTAAGTATGTCATCCAATATTTTGCTAGAAAAATAGTTAATTTTGCAACATTTGATATTAAGATATCTTATTTAATAATGGCATTATTTGTTGTTATATCTTTATTTATCACTTTTATAGTTTCTATAAGAATTGTAAGAAATTGTATGAAAGAAGAAATAAGGGATATTTTAGCATGATAGTTTTTTTAAAAGGATTAATAGATACTAAATATTTATTTAAGAATATAATAATTATTATTCTTGGTTTGCTTCTTGCGATTATTATGAATATAACTTATAACAATATAGCTAATAAGAAAGATATTCAGAGCAATCAACAAATTTATAGAACAGTTTTATTTAAACCAAATACCGATATTGAACAAATAATAAACAAAAATACTGATATTATAGAAAGTTGTAATATAAGCGATGAAGAGTATATTACTATAACTTTTAAAAGGGTTGATTATATAGATGATTTTATATTTGATGGAAAATTTCTGCTTATAGCAGAAGATGGTGAAAATCTGAAGTCACA
>CANRMZ010000022.1 GCA_947631885.1 uncultured Bacilli bacterium | reverse complement strand
TATGCAAGATGACTATTTAGTGTCAATTTACATGGAGGATATATGAAAAAAAGAATATTTGTAGTGATTATATTAATTATAATTTTAACAACTATAACTGTATTATTAGGCTTTAGTAATAAGAGTAATGATACTGAAGTAGGTTCTGAAATGGCAATAATGGTTCAAAACGAAAACAATAGTACTCAATATGATAAATGGAACAATGAAACATGGCCAGATGAAAATCAGTATCAACTTAATACAACCAAAAGTAATTGTAATAATACGGAAAATGTAACAAATATTTTATCATATAGCAATAATAATATGATTTTAACTACAAATCAAAATTATAGATGTAATTTATATTTTGATAAGAAAAAAGATGAGCCACTTGAAATAACAAAAGTAGAAGTTGATACTAGTGAATATTATACAGTCAAACTTACAGTTAATGCTACCGGAGGAAGTGGTAATTACACTTATGATGTAGAGAATACATGTACTTATTGCAGTCAAAACTTGAATAAATGTTGGCGTGATTCATCTAATGTAGTTATTTCTACAAATAAAAATGTAATAACAATATCTAATTTACAAGCTACAAATTATGAACATAATTTTATAATTAAAGTAAAAGATGGCAAAAGTGAAGCAAGCTATACAGTTCAGAATGTTGAGGTAGAAAGTGAGCCTTGCCCTCACGGTCAAAGTTGTACTGTAAGCCAGTGTGAAGTAATATAAAAATTTTTAATAAAATTTATGCCTTATTTAAAAAATAAAAGTTTAGATTATAATGTGAATTTATGAAATAAAGTTTTTATGTAATATTTAATGAAGCACTTCACGTAAATTGACAGAGAAAAACAGGAATGCTAAGTTCTTGTTTTTTGTTATTCACTATCTTCAATAAATGTTTTACTTTTATGTGGTTCATCTTTTAAAAGGTTAGGGTATCCCTGTTGTCTTAAAGCTTCATAAGTGACGATAGCAACACAGTTTGATAGGTTTAGGGCTCTTACATCGGCCGTCATAGGAATACGCATACAATGATCGATATGTGGCTTTAATAATACAGGCGGTATGCCTGTTGATTCTTTGCCGAACATAAAATAGATATTTTCATCTTTATTGGAGTAGTCAAAAGAATCATGAGGCTTATGACCATATCTAGTAAAATAATAAAAAGTACCTTCATTTTTACTATAGAAATCATCGATATTTTCATATACTTTATAATCACATTTATCAATGTAATTAACACCACATCTTCGGGCTGTTTTATCGGCTAACTTAAAACCTAAAGGCTTAATAAGATGAAGCTTACTGCCAGACGCTATACAAGTACGCATTATATTACCCGTATTTTGGGGTATCTCAGGTTCAAATAAAACAATATTAATCATAATTCCTCCTTAATAAAAAAAGCCATTACTTGGCTTCTTTCGTATATCCTTGTTCTTTTAATAATTTTTCAAAGTCTGAGACTTTAAATAATCCATCTTTATTAACAACAACTTCCTCAAGTTCAGTATTTTCATAATATAACATGCAAGGAATATTACTTATCTTGTCTGTATTAAATATTCTATTTAATTCTTCCATAATATTACTATTTTCTTTTTCTTCAGTAACATCAATGTAATATACTTCAGAGTTTATACGATATTTATCAATAATATCTTTTAATTCTTCTTCAAGTTCATATTCTTCTTTATCATTAGTATAGCCAACATAGACAAAGTATGTACTAGGAGCATCTTTTAAAACAGTAGGGGCTTCTTTCAAATCTTTTATTTCTAAGGCTACAGTACTTGTGGAAAGTAAATAACTATGTAAATATTTTTCTTTATTCTTAACATTCCACCATGAGAAGATATACCAACATATGAGAATGACTGCGATTATAAATAAAGCAGCATATATGTAATTTTTAGTAGCGATATAACGTTCTTTATTAGGTTTTTTCACCATTATTTTTCACCACCTTTATTTTATCAAATTATATCTTTAATGTAAAATTTAACTTTTGGGTGTTTTACAAATCATCATTTGAGCTTGCATTGTCGCCATCGCCCTTGATTAAAACTTCTCTAGGTTTAGACCCATTAGCAGGGCCTATGACACCTCGAGCTTCTAGTAAATCAACCATCCGAGCCGCTCTATTATAGCCAAATCTAAATCTTCTTTGAATTAGTGAGGCACTTATTTTGCCAGTTTGAATAGCAAACTCGACAATTTCATTATACATTGGATCATCGCCACCATCAGAGTTGGCTGTTCCTGATGATGAGGTATGTAAGTCTTCGGCAGTAAATACTTCATTATATTTTGCAGGTGCTTGTTTTGAACAATAACTTATAATGCGTGCAATATCTTCATCAGATACAAAGCATCCTTGGACTCTGGTAGGAGATGCAGCACCCATAGGGAAATATAACATATCACCTTTACCAAGTAATTTCTCAGCTCCTGATTGATCTAAGATTGTACGAGAGTCGATAGATGATGATACCGCAAAAGCAATACGAGATGGAATATTATTTTTAATTACACCGGTAATAATATCCGTTGAAGGTCTTTGCGTTGCAACAATCAAATGAATACCAGCCGCTCTAGCCATTTGGGTAATACGCATAATAGAGTCTTGAACTTCTTTGGATGCTACTAACATAAGATCGGCAAGTTCATCGATAATTATTACAAAGTATGGCATTTTAGCTATATGATTTTCGGGATTTTTCTTATTTTCTTTTTCAGCCCATTCATTATAGCCAGCGATATTTTTAACATTCTTTTCAGAGAATAAGTCATAACGATTTTCCATTTCACTTACTATTTTTTGTAAAGTTGCATTAGCCCTTTTAGGATCGGTTACAACTGGACAAAGTAGGTGAGGAATACCATTATAGTTCGAAAGCTCAACCTTTTTAGGGTCTACTAAGACTAATTTAACCGTATCCGGTTTATATCTCATTAAGATTGAACAAATAATAGTATTAATACAAACTGATTTACCAGAACCAGTAGAACCTGCGACTAAAAGGTGAGGCATTTTGCTTAAATCACATGAGATACAATTTCCCATTATATCTTTACCCAAAGTAACAACAATTTTATTTTCGGTCTTTTCATTTTGGGTTTTTTCTAATACTTCTCTAAAAGCAACAGGAGTAATTTCCCTGTTAGGTATCTCAATTCCGATTGTACTTTTGCCAGGGATGGGAGCTTGAATTCGGACGTCTTTAGCAGCCATAGCTAACGCTATTTCTTTATTAATTGTGGTAACTCTATTTACTTTAGTACCATTAGGAACCGTTATTTCATACTCAGTAACGGCAGGGCCGGTATAGATTTGCACAACTTTGCAACCTTTGATATCAAAGTCATTTAATACTCTAAGTAAGACTTCTTGATTACTACGCGCAAAAGCAATTTCTTCACTTGCGTTAGTAGCTTTAGGTTTAGATAATATATTAATATTAGGAAGAACATAAGATGATGAATCACTAGGACTAATATTTTCATCAAAGATTTCTATGTCATCATTTTCGATTTCAAGTGGTTTCATTTCTGGAGTTCGAGCATTATTCTTGATTTCATCAATGGTTGCTACTACAATTTGCTCATCTTCTTTTTTAATAGGTTCTCTTTCTTTTAAAGCTACTTCTTCTTTAGTACCTATTAGTTCATCACCATCAAGAATAAATTCTTTGTGTTTAACTTCTGCTTCATTATTATTAGAACTTTCTCTTTTAAATCTTTTAAATAGGGCAATAATTTTTTGTAAGATCAGTGATAAATTAATATCAAAGGCTAAGACTGATGCAAATATCCCAATAAAGACTATGACTACTAAAGCTCCCGTAGAACCAAAAGCCGTTAAAAGAAGACCTAAAAAGGTACCACCAATAATACCACCGCCAACGACAATTTGTTTATCTCCAGAGGAAAGAAGTTCAGAACTAGAATTAATCGTGGCATTACGATTAGAAAAATTATCGATTGTTACACTTACCATTTCTTTAATTGTGGTATTTGTTTCAAACATTTTATAATGAGCAAGAGCTAGGCAAATTAGAACTATCAAATAAATACCTATTGCTTTAGTAGAAAAGAAATTAGGCATTTTTCTTTTTATTAACATATAAAGACCAATAAAGATAAGAAAAAATAATACTAAGAACCAAAATTCTCCTGCTAAAAAAAGGGCAAATCCTTTGATAAAGTTGCCAACATAGCCAAAGCCACAGCCTGTAACACCAATTAAAATGAGAATAAGGCCTATTAACTCGACACTATATGATTTATTACTATTTGTATTTTTGCTACTTTTTCTTTTTGCCATTTATTATTCACCATATAAATTATATCTTAAATATATACTATTTGCCAAGTAATATACACATACTTTTATGGACAAATTAACATTATTTGCTTATAATTATGGGGTGGTGATATTTATGAATATCGAAGAATTTAATTATGAACTTCCCGAAGAGTTAATTGCACAATCACCTATTAAAGATCGCAGCAGTTCTAAGCTCTTAGTCCTTGATAAAAATACAGGTGAATATCAAGATATGATTTTTAAAGATATCTTACATCTTTTTAATAAAGGGGATGTTTTAGTTTTAAATAATACTAAAGTTTTGCCTGCTCGTATTTTTGGCCAAAAAAAAGAAACTAATGCTCATATAGAACTTTTACTTCTTAAGGATTTAGGTTCTGATACTTGGGAATGCTTATCTAAACCTTTTAAAAGACTTGATGTAGGAACGATTATTAATTTTAATGATGAACTTGAGGCCGAAGTGGTATCTAAAGAAACTGATGGTATTGTTAAAGTTAAATTTAGTTATAAAGGTATCTTCTTAGAAATCATTGAAAGACTTGGTACAATGCCGCTTCCTCCCTATATTCATGAAACTTTAAAAGATCAAGGTAGATATCAAACAGTTTATGCTAAATATCTTGGTAGTAGTGCCGCTCCAACAGCAGGACTTCATTTTACTAAAGAACTTTTAAAAGCTCTTGAAGATAAAGGAGTAGAACTATTATATGTAACTTTGCATGTTGGTTTAGGCACTTTTAGACCGGTTATGGAAGAAGATATTACTAAGCATAATATGCATAGTGAAGAATATGAAATAACGGAAGATGTAGCAAAAAAATTAAATGAAGCCAAAAATGAAGGTAGAAAAATATATGCTGTTGGGACAACTTCAACTCGTACTTTAGAAGCTAATATATCTAAATATGGTCAATTTACAAGCACTAAAGAAAGTACTAATATCTATATTTATCCTGGCTATCAATTTAAAGCCATTGATGGATTAATAACTAATTTCCATTTGCCTAAAAGTACACTTATTATGCTTGTAAGTGCTCTTGCTGGCCGCGAAAACATCTTAAATGCCTATGAACACGCGAAAGTAAGTGGTTATCGTTTCTTTTCTTTTGGCGATGCTATGTTAATTAGATAAAGGGTTAATTCTTTCTCTTGACCATATATACTCTAATGATTCAAGTTTAAATCTTTTTTGAAACATTCTTTCAAAGTATACAAGCACAGGATCATATAACTTAAAATTTTGAAAACAAAGGGGCTTAATTTGCTCCTTTTTATTTGCACTTTCATATACTTCAAGAAAAAGAAAATCAGGATCTACGGTTTTGATGTAAAAATATACAACTTCATCGCCATTTAAAAGACCAAAGTTTCTACTTGAAGTTGTAAGCTTTTCGGCACATCTAGTCATAAGAGAGCCTAGCGTTTTTGTGCCATAAGCCATGAAAAAAGAATATCGTGAAACAATATCATCAATTGCGGCTATTCTTTCATCTGTTAGGTTAGCAAAGTTAGTAAATCGTACAGTCGTATAAAAATTAACTATAGTTTGTCTATTAAAATAAATAACCATTTTTCACTTCCGATTTTATAATAATAAAACAAAAATATTTGTATTGCAATATCAATATTGATATAATAAATCTAATGTCGAGGTGTAAAATGGTGCCACTTAGATTCAGCAGTTTAAATGATGTTGTAAAAGAGCTAGCAAATAGATATGCTATCTTTTGCTCTGACTTCGAATATTATAAAAAAATTGCTACGCCATTTTCCAATTTAAGCCTTGAAAAAACTTTCAATAAAGCTGAAAACGAAATACTTATTCAAATAAGAAATAGTCTTAAAGATGATAATGACTGGTTTATAAAATTTGTTGAGAGCGAAATTAATAGCCGCAAATCAATTTCTAAATCTCTTAATAATATAGGAAATTTATGTAAAAATTGGCGATTAGAAATTGATATTGATACTCTTAAAACAATTCTTGATAAATCGCCAGATTTTAGTGAAGCTTTATCGCAAGTAATAACGGTTATTAAAGAAGCCACTATTACTAATATAGAAAATTATACTAGCAATAGAGCTTTAGTAGATATCTTAGTTGGATATGCGACTATTAATAATATTCTTAAAGAAGATGAAGAAGAACGTGATGATGAAGAAGACAGTGTTGATATAAATAGTTTTTATTCTGACGATAGTGTACGACTTTATCTAAAAGAAATAGGAAGCATTCCTTTATTAACTCCTGAAGAGGAAAGAGAATTAAGTCTTAAAGCTAAAGAAGGATCTCAAGCTGCTAAAGATGCTATGATTGAACATAATTTGCGATTAGCTGTTAGTGTAGCTAAAAGGTATTTAGGCAGGGGCCTTGAGTTTAATGATTTAATTCAAGCGGGTAATGAAGGCCTTATGAAAGCCGTTGATAAATATGATCCGGAAAAAGGCTATAAATTTTCAACATATGCAACATGGTGGATTCGTCAGTCTATAGATAGAACAGTAAAAGATGAAGGTAGGTCAATAAGAATACCAGTTCATCTTCATGATACATATAAAAAGTTAACAGATGCTCGAAAAAGACTCATGGGAACATATGGAGAATCAGTATCATGGAAAGACGTGGCGGATGAATTAGGAATGCCCTTAAAGCAAGTTGAGGATATTGTATCAAAATTCTCTGATGCCATTTCTATGAACAGCTTTGTTGGTGAAGATGAAGATACCGAATTTGGAGATTTTTTATCAAATCCTGATGATCCTACTCCTGAGCAAGTAGCTATGACTCAAGCACTAGCAGATTCACTAGGAGATATTCTTAGCACTCTTTCTTATCGTGAAGAGAGAGTATTAAGATTAAGATTTGGGGTTCAAAATCCCAATAATCCTGATCCTGATTATAATAGTACACATACCTTGGAAGAGGTAGGAGCTCTGTTCAATGTTACTAGAGAAAGAATTAGGCAGATTGAAGCTAAAGCTTTGCGTAAACTTCGAAGCCCTGCTCGAAGATATAAGTTGGCAGGTTTTTATCCTGGTAGTGAAGCTGCAGAAAGAAAAATGAATCAAGATTCAAGAAGAGCTCGAAGAAATGAAGCTTCTACATCAGGTACTAATCGGGAGGCAGATAGAAAATCTTTAAAAGTATATCAACAAGGTGATGAAGGAAGAGTGACACCTAAACCAAGCAAAGATATAGTAGTACAAAATAGGCAGAGTAGAATAGAAATGCAACCAGAACAAGGGGGAACCACTTTAAAGGAGGAAAGTAAAATGGGTAAAGGAAAAAGAAGAGAAGGAAAATATTTTTATGAAGTATTAGAGTGTACAGCCGAAGAATTTAGATTAGTAAAGTATTTCATAAAGAGTAAAAAGTCAGACTCATATAGGGTATTTTATCTTGTATATGGCGATGACTTAGAACAAGTCGCATCATTTGATAAGATTGATGAAAAGCAAAGAGCTCGCTATAATAGTTCCGTATATGTTATTAGAACCAAGTTAGATACTTATCGTCGTTCTTATTTTTATTCTTTAAGAGAATCATTAGAATTAGATGAAGAAGATTATAAAATAGCCCTAGAATATATTAAAGGACTTCAAAATAAAGAAGTAATTGAAGCAGTTCATGGTAAAGATTTTAGTATTAGATCTAATACCTATTTACTTACTTCTGCTAGTGTAGCGGAATATAATAAGATAATTGCCGATACTAGAGCTTATGTTAAAGAAGAAAAAAATGTAATTGGCTTAAGACAAATTATTGAATGTCCTGTAGAATATTGGGATGATTTTAGGGGATATTTATGTCATAGATATCATGAAGTTTTATCTCCTATCTTTGGTGAAGATTTAACTTTAGAATTGAATGCCAAAAAACTAGCTGATAAAACTAGTGATGATTTACAAAATGCTATAATAGAACTTAAAGCTAAACTTGCTAAAGTTCAAATATATGCTGGTAAAGGCTTAATAACTATTGCTAATATTCCTGAGAATTTCAAAGAAAGTGTTATACAAAGGCTTAAAGATAACGCCTCTTTAGTAGCCCTTTTTGGTGAAGATTTATTAGCTAATATTAATATCAGAGCTTATTTAGAAATGGGTGAAGAAGCCTTTGATGAAGTTATGAATGTCGTTAGAGAAAGAAAAAAACTTGGCCTAACTTTACAAGAAGCTCTTCATTTAGAAGATGAAGATAAAGATATTGTAACAGCTATAAATGCTTCTTTAGATATTAATACTACACATAGAGATGCATTAAGAAATGCTTTTGGCCCAATGCTTCTTAGTAATAAAGATCCTAAAGTAGATGTTTCTGCTATACTAACGAAACTGAAAACTCGAGTTAAAGATGCTCTAATTTATAAAAATAAAACCATTTATGAAATAGCTGCGGTTTTATGCCCAGATTTTAAGCTAACACCATCCAATATTATTAAATTGAGAAGCTATTTATTGAGCTCAAAATCGTATAACGCTTTTTCTGATTTATTTGGTAGTGATTTAGATAAGCCTATTGATTTATCAATGTTTTTCGCTGCTGATGGTCGTCAAATCTTCTCTCTTATGAATAAAAACCTTACTAAATTAATCGAATTAAGTTCTAATCATACACCATATGATGAGATGATTGAATCTTATGAAAATAAATATCTTGATGAAATATTTGGTCAAACAATATGTCCTATTGAAGACATAAAAGCTTATGTAAGTAGACTTGATGTAGATTTAATAGCTTTATTAAGAGCAGTTCATGGTGAAAATTTAGACCAATTATTTAATGCTACAAATCCTATTCTTACATTAGATACAGTTAAGAAATATGAGACAGCAATAGCTACTATTAAAAATCTATATACGTATGTTCAAAATCCAAATGCTACTATTACAGCTACTAATGAAGAATCATTTGAGCCAGCTTTAACAAGTACTATTAATATTAGTAATCCAGCACCAGTTAGTAATATGGATTTAATGAATTATAATCTACCTTTATTTAGAGAAGCTATTAAGGTAGTTCCTATTGAATATCGCTATATCTTAATGCTTCATTTAGGATTACAAGACGAAGGAATACCATATTCAGTGGAAGATTTAATGATTATATTTAATAGAACTAAAGCCGAAATTGAAGATGCTCTTTTAAGAGGAAAGATTTTCTTTGATGAGATAGTAGCAGCTTATCAAAAGGCTTATCAAAGATTATTTCCTATGGAAGAACTTCGTGGTGAAACTCGTAAAAGAGTTGCCCCTAACGATTAAAACTTAAAACTAAAAAGGGCTTTAATTAACTCTTTTTAATATGTAGAAATTTTTTAAATAGAAAATGAAATTATTAAAAATATTTGTAAAGTTAGGGCAGTCCTGTTATAATAGCGCATAGGAGTTGGGGGTTTGCATGGTAAAACTTGGTTTTACAAGTGTGAATGAAGCTATTTTAGCTGATTCAACATTTTATAACGAAGATAAAGCATATTTAGAGGGTGATTATAAGTCTAAAAAATTAAATAGACTTTTGATTGAAAGACTAGGCTGTACAGAAGAGGAATTCATATTAATTAAGAAATATATTAAAAATAGCAAAATTTTAAGCTTTAAGGTAGTATTAACTGTTCATGGTGAAGATTTAGATAAAGATTTATCTGTAAGTGTTTTAAAGCCTGTACAAAAAGAAGCATATTATAGAGCTATTCATGAATTAAAAGAAAGACTTGCTAAAATAAGACAAACCGGTTTGCAAAAATTACAAACTATTTTAGGCATGAATGATTCTGACTTTGCAATAGCAACTCAATTCTTAAGAAAGTTTGACTCAGAAAAAATAATGGAATCTCTTTTCGGTAAAGATTTTCAAGATGAAGGAAATATTGCTATTTTAAATTCAGAGCAAGAAAGAATGTTTTATCGTCTCATTAAACAAAGCCAAGATTATGTTAGAATGCAAAGAAAAACAATAGTTTTGCAAAATGTCCTTAATTGTCCTGATGATATTTGGCCTGAAATTAGAAATTATATACTTCAAAAAGAAGAACTTTGTAAATTATTTATCCCTATATTCGGTAGTGATTTATCCAAAGAAGCTGAAATATCTCATATTAATACTGCTGAAAAAAATAATTTTGCTAGTGCTATTAAAGATTTACGAAAAACTATTTCTGGCTATTTAAGATATGTTAATAAAGACTTAGCTACTATTGCTTCTCTTGATGAAAGTGAAGAAGATATTGTTTATACATTAATCTGTGATAACAGTGAATTGACTGCTTTATTTGGTAATGATTTATCTCTAATATTAAATGGAAATTCTTATTTAGAAAAGGGTCGAGAAAATGTTAGAGAACTACTTGATTCTGTATTAGAGGCTAAAAGAAGATTTAGGAAACTTAAAAGGTTACAACAATACTCTGCGCCGAGTGATAATATTAATATAAATGGAATTAATATCACTAAATATGATATAGATTTATTAAGGGAAGCTTTAAAATTAGTGCCCATAAAATATCGCGGAATTCTTATATTGCATTTAGGCTTTGGTGGTGATGGAAAATTCTATCCTTCAGAAAGACTAGCTGTTATCTTTAATAAGAATGTATCTGATATAGAAAGCGATATTCTTCATGGTAAAGCTTATTTAGAAGAAATAATTGAAACATGTAAAAAGGCTAATGAAAGAGAATTTTCTCTTGCTGAAAATGAATGCTGGAGTCGTAAAAGAGTTGAAGAAAGTTAAAAGGGTTATGGATAATTTCCATAACTTTTTCTTTTACCATATTCTATTCCTCCTTCTTGATAATACTATTATATTATCGAACAGATGTTTTGTCAATCGATTTTCAAAACTTTTTTCGAAAATTTGTTTGACATTTGTCAAGTAACATGTTAAGATTAAGAAAAGAAAGGAAGTTACGTATGGAAAAATTAACGGATAGACAATATGATATTTTACAAATTATTAAAAAATTAAAAGCCAAAAAAGGTTATCCTCCTACAGTAAGAGAAATTGGAGATGAAGCGAAACTTAGTTCACCCGCTACAATTCATTTTCATATTAAACAACTTGTAAAAAAAGGATATATTAAAAAAGAAGACGGAAATAATCGGACGATTGAAATATTAGTTCCCAATGAATTTGAAGATGTGAAAGACGATGTCGTTCATGTTCCTTTATTGGGAAAAGTTACAGCAGGTACTCCTATTGAAGCAAT
>CANRMZ010000021.1 GCA_947631885.1 uncultured Bacilli bacterium | reverse complement strand
GTTGTGGAGGCAATGCTAAAAAACTTTTAAGAACTTACATAGACTTATCTAAGAGGCATTAAAAGATAATATTTGGAATAATAACCAACATTATCTTTTTTTTATGCTTTTTTGAACCATTGGTTTTATCTAAGTAGATCAAAAAATAAACTTACTTATAAGGTTATTAGTTTATATACTTATTTCATTATTTATAAGATATCATATTTTACAATTCGAATTCATACCCATCTTCAACAACAGAAATATTTTGTAAATCTAATTTTTTGGGTTTTTTCATATATAATATTCATCATCATTAAATCTTATATTATATTTTTCTTTAGCCATTTTAATAGCATTATCTATTAATTGAAATATGGTATAATTTTAATTAGATAATTTACTTGGAGGCAGTATATGTTTGATTTAGATAAAGCTAAATCTTGTACCAGTAAAATGAAAAATTATTTTAATTCTACGGAAGAAATATCTAGTGTAGAGATACCAGATAATATTAAAATAGATAGTAATGAGTATATTTATTATATATTTTATTCATGCTTATTAGATTATGGTATGCGTTCAAAAATTTATCATGCCAATTTAATTAATACATATAAAAAATATAAAGATATATTTAATCCAAATTATGTGGTAAAAAACTTTAAAGATAATAAAGATGGTTTACTTAAGATTATAAAAGATAATATTCATCCAAGATATCCAAATGTCTCATTAAAAAAGTGGCTAGAATTATCTGAGTTTCTGGCTATTAATTATTCAAATGATAAATTAAAAGAAAAAATAGTTTCCTTGGAGTCTTATAAAGAATTATATAATTTCATTACAAGTATAAAAGGTTTTGGGCAAAAAACGGGAGGGTTATTACTTAGGCTGATTTTTGAATCGGGATTATGCTCCTTTAGTGATAAACTTCAAGATATACCAATAGATCGTCATGATGTTGAAATTAGTTATTTAAATAAAGTGGTTGATAAAGAAAATTTAAATAGTGAAGAGCTGAAAGAATTAGGAACTATTTGGATTAAGGCTGCAGAAGAAAATAATATTTCAGCTTGTGATATTGATTTATGCTCAAAAAAGAAATGCAACGAGTGTCCAATCAAAACAGAATGTAAAACAAAGCTATTATGAAGTTTTAATAGACTTCTTTATGATTAATTTAAAAATAAAAAATCAAACTAAAAGGGGCGTTTTATAGTAAAATAGTATTTAGGAGTTGATAATATGCAAAACTATTATATTGATCTTGGTTCATCAACAATTAAAGTTTATTGTTATGAAAATGAATTACAGTTACTTGAAGAACATTCTATTTATTTTAAAAACGATTTTGATGCTGAAAAAGGAATAAGTGAAAGCAATTTAAAAGAACTATGTGATTACTTTGAAAAATTAAAAAGCAAATATGATTTAAAATATTATAATACATATATTTTTGTTACAGGAATTTTTAGAAATTTAATACCTGAAAGAAAGCAAGAATTAGTTAAGTTATTTAATGATAAATTTGATTTGCATTTCAACATTATTAGTCATGGGATTGAAAACTATTACTTAGGAAATAATTATAATGGCAAAAAAGTTTTAATTATTAATATGGGTGGTAAGACGACAGAATTAGTTACTTATGTCGGTACAAAAATAACAGATACAATGAATTTAAACTTAGGTGTTGCAGATTTATTAAATAATTTTAGTGAAGTAAACAACGAATATAGTGGCAATACAGTAAAAGAAATGGAAAATTTCGTGGCTGAAAGATTATCAAATATTAAATTAGATAAAGATTATGATTGTGCTATATTTACCGGCGGTGAAGAAAGATTTGAGCTATTAACAGGATTTAATTTAGTAAAAAATACTTTATTTAATGATAATATCCATAGATATATGGTAAGTTTAGAGGACTACATTAAAGGTACAGAAAAAGTATTTAATGATATTTCTCTTAAGGAATTATATGCTTTAATGCCATCAAATCCTAAATGGATGGATGGGGCAAGAAGTGGAGCTATTATACCTTTAGTTTTATTTAAAATGACGGATGTTAAATGGATTATTCCATCGGATTTAAATTTAATAAATGGTGTAATAAATGACCTGAAATAGACTTATTATAAGTTAGCTTGTATTAAAAGATATTAATGATAATAATTGTAGGCATTTTTTAACTTTTCAATGTAGTGGGTGACATAGTTATTTACAACTATGCACTGATAATGCATTTAAGTACGCTAACAAAGGATACTTTCTAAATAGATTATAAAAAATTGTAAATTGCTTATTGACTTAAAGTTATGGTACAATACGGCTAAGATATAGGAGTTTAAAAATGAATAAGAACCATAATACAAAGAAAGTAAGTGTTAGTATAGTTCTCTTAACAATTTTGTTAATTGTTCAAATAGGAGTATCAGTTTTCTTTATAATTGGAATAATTGAAGATCAAAATGATTGGAACGGATCCTATTGTACAAAAGCTATAGACTGTACTAAATGTGAAAATAACGAAAAAGAATGTCATTATATTTACGAGGATGATAATGGTAATAAGTTTACTAGCGAAGATACTATATTATGTGATTGTGAATAATTATAAAAATGGATGGAGTAATATATGAAAGAAAAAAATAAAAAAGCTAAAAAAATACTTATAATTTTAAATATTATATTTTTATTTTTAAATATCTATTTTATAATTTTTGTTTTAATACCTTCCACTAGAGCGACACTTCGGAAACCTATTCTATATTTATATCCTGAAGCTAATGAGACAATTGAAGTAAAGTTAGAAAAAGATAATCTAATTGAAACTAGTTATCCGAAATATAATGACGGTTGGGTAGTAGAAGCTAGTCCTGATGGAAATTTAAAGATAAATGGTAAAAATTATTATGCTTTATATTGGGATGAAAAAAGTTTAAATAAAACCGATTTTAAACAAGGCTTTTATGTTGAAAAAGAAAAAGCGATAGAATTTTTAGAAGATAAATTAAGTATAATTGGCTTAAATGAAAGAGAAGCTAATGAATTTATTATGTATTGGTTACCAGTACTTGAAGATAACCAAAAAAGTGTAGTTTATTTTGAATTGACTGAGGAAAGAGAAAAAAATAATAAGTTAATAATAAATCCAAAGCCGGATTCATTGTTAAGAATTGTATTTCATGTTAAAAAGGTAAATGAAAGACCTAATAATATTGAAGAGCAACAATTATCAACTTTTGAAAGAAAAGGGTTTGTAGCAGTTGAATGGGGAGGAATAAATTATAATTAGTTTTAATATCAATTATTAAAGGTTTTTTAATTAAATAAATAATTAGTAATTGAGATTGTTCCAAATATTTGTTCAATTTCTTTTTATTCTTATACTAGAATTAGAAAGATTAGTATACAAATAAAAAGGCTATAATTATATTATACCAAAGCATTATGCAAAAAATTAGATTTCATTGTTCTAAAATATATTATTATTTAAATTCAAAAAAATTTCCACGAAATAGATGAAATTATGGTAAAAATGATAAAATTCGCTTTTTTATTCTATATATTCATTTCCTACAGACATGGCTATGAACTATAGTACTATTATATACTTATTTTTCTTTAATTATCAAATTATTCGACCACTTTTCGACCATATATCATTTTTGCATTAAAAAATCGAACTAAAAAGTTCGACTAAAATACAATCTGGAGCTTGGTAAGTTCTTGCTTTAATTCTACTGTTTCAGACTCTATATACATAAATTATCACCAATATTATATAGCCAATTATAATAATTTTATCAATATTTTCGGTCACTTTTCGGTCACTTTTTGTTCGTTATATTTTTTTAAAATCAAATTATAAAAAATTATTTTATCAATTTATTCGGCAATCTTTTGACAACTTTTCAGCAATAAAAAAAAGAACCATAATGGTTCGAAAGAATTCAACATGGAGCAAGTGAGCGGAATCGAACCGCCGTCTTAGCCTTGGCAAGGCCACATACTAACCGCTGTACTACACCTGCATATGAAGCTATTTTAACACGAAGTAGTAAATTAATGCAAGATTATTTGCTAATTTTTTTATATGTTGGTATAATTGTTCTAGAAAATTAAGAAGGGAAATAAGTTGAAAAAGGTAAAAAAAGCTTATAAAAAATTGATTGAATATATAATTACTAATAGATTATTCTTATCATATGTTGTGCTTTCACTTATAGCTACAATAATTGTAAGAAGACTTACTATTGGTAGTTCTCCTAATCTATATGCTTCAATGACTGATTTAGGCATTATTGTCTTAATTGGAGCTTTAGGCTACTTTATTAAACCTAAAAAGCAATTTAGGTATTACTTTTTGTGGTTATGCTTTTTTTGCTTACTTGGAATAATTAATTCTATATATTATGTTTTTTACAATAACTTTGCTTCCGCGGGGGATTTAGCAACGCTTTCACAAGCTGAAACAGTAACAGGTTCAATACTAGATAGACTTAATCCTGTGCTTATTGTCTTTATCTTAATTCCTATATTATTTTATGTTATTCATCGAAAATTATCATATTCATCTTACTATGCTTTTATAGATAAGATTGAAAGAGGCAAGATAATGGCTTTAGGTACTAGTATCGTGGCTATTGCTTTAATTGCTATATCTTTTTTGAACGCTACTGGTACAGATTATTCGCGTTTAAAGAAACAATGGTATCGTCAATCTATTGTTGAAAGATTTGGTATTCTTTTATACCATGGTAATGATTTAGTTCAAACTTTAAAACCAAAGATATCTAGTCTATTTGGCTATGAAGATGCTTTAGAATTATTTAATAATTTCTATAATTCTGAAGATCGTAATTTATATAAACAAGAGAATAAGTATACAGGTATTCTTGAAGGTAAGAATATTGTATTTGTGCATATGGAAGGTATGCAAACATTCTTGATGAACCTTAAATTTAATGGTGGAGAAGTAACTCCTTATTTAAATGCTTTAGCAAATGAAGGAATGTTCTTCCCACATTTCTATCCTCAGATATCAACAGGTACATCGTCTGATACCGAATTTACGATGTCATCAAGTTTAATGCCTGCGGTTTCAGGTACAGTATTTATTAATTATTATCGTAACAACTATAATACAACAATGAAGATTTTAGGTGCAAAAGGATATTACACATATAGTATGCATGGTAATGCTGCGACAATGTGGGGCCGTAATAAAGCTCATCCATCACTTGGATATCAAGGACTTTATTTTGAAGAAAACTTTGAGTATACCGAAGATGATGTTATAAATTTAGGAATTAATGATAAATTATTCTTTAAAGAAGCTATTCCTCTTATGGAAAATATTGAAGAGAATTATCCTAATTATATGGCTGAAGTAATTACTTTGTCTAATCACTCACCATTTACTTTTGTGGATAAATATGGAGAATTTGATTTATCAGAAACTACTACGGTTTTAAATGAACAAACAGGAGAGTATGATCAAATTACAACTGATTTTCTAGAAGGTACACCAGTAGGTAACTATATTCATAGTGCTCATTATGCTGATGAAGCCTTAGGAGATTTTATCTCTTATATTAAAAACTCAGATTATTTTAATGATACTATATTTGCTTTCTATGGTGATCATGATGCTAAATTAACTCGTAAAGAATTAAACTATCTATATAATCACAAGATTACTGATGGTGAACTTTATGAAGAAGATGATGAAGAATATACATCATATGATTCATATGATCATAGTTTAAATAAGAATACACCTCTTATAATATGGACTAAGAATCCTGAACTTAAGAATGTATTTACGGGTACAGTTAATTATTACATGGGTATGTTAGATTTACAACCTACGATTCTTAATATGTTTGGCTTAAAAAATGAATATGCTTTAGGTCATGATATCTTTAATATTAAAGATGATAATATTATTCCATTCCCTGATGGTAGTTTCTTAACTAATGCTTTATACTATAATAATTCTGTAGAAGAGTTTAAACCTATTAATACTGATATTGTAATTGATGATGATTATATTTCTTCAAGAAAAGAATATGTTGATAATCTTCTTGAAGTTTCAAACTCAATAATTGTTTATAATTTGTTAGATAAAAAGGAGGCAACAAGTGAATAGACCAAAGAAAAAGAAAAAACTCGCTTTAGTAGGCATTTTATTTCTTTTGGTTATAGCTATTATAATAGGGGTCATAATTTATAATAGCTTTTTTAAGAAAAATAATAAAAAAGCTGTTGTTGTAAAAGAAATAAGTGAATACGGATACAAGCTAGAAAAACGTGATACTAAATTAATGGTTGATACTTTTAATGAACTTGATACTATTTTATCTGCCGATGATATAGACTATCAAAAATACGCTGAATGTTTAAGTAAATTATTTGTTATCGATTTATATACTATCTCTAATAAAATAGATACTTATGATGTCGGGGGAGTAGAGTATATATATCCTGATGATGTAGATGAATATAAATATAATGTAATGGGGACTTTATATAACTATATAGGTTATATTGATAATCGTGATGTTAAATTACCAGAAGTTAAGAAAATAGAAAGTATTGAAAGTAGTGAGACTACTTTTGATTATAATGAAGAAACTTATGATGCTTATGATGTAAAAATAAAATGGGATTATGTTAAAGATTTAGGCTATGACGAGCAAGCTGAAATAACTGTCTTTAAAGTAGATAATAAGCTATATATAGGAGAGTTTATAACCAGTGAGGCTCAAGATGAATAAATTATTAAAAAGATTTAAAAAAGGTAAATTATTTGCAAGATTATTATTTTTCTTAATAGGTATTTGCTATCTTATAGGATTTATCTTCTTTACTAAAAATATTGTTTCTTTAACTAGTATCGAAACCTTAATAAGATATATTGCTATTGGTTTATTTCTATTATATTTTATCTTTTATTTATTTTATTCCCTTGTTAAGATTGGCAATAAAAAATATGTAGGATTTTATATAAATAGTTTAATATCTATTATCTTTATTGTTATTTTCTTCTTTAGCTCTAAGATAATAGGCATTGGTTTAGATATGCTATCGGGATTACTTGATAGTGATAAGATAACTTATACAACTAATTTGATAGCTCTTAATAAGACTGATTTTAATGAAGATTCCATCATAGGCCTTATTAAAGATGAAGATAATATCGAAGGAAATATCTTAGCTAAAAGATTAATTAAAGAAAATAAATTAACAAATAAAACTAAATATTATGATGATCCGTTGGAGATGTTATATGCATTATATAATGGCGATGTTGATGCAGCCTTTGTTTCTAATAACTATGTAATATTGTATAGCTCGGAGGAAGATTTTGCCTCCATTGGTAGTGAAACGAAGATATTATATGAAATAAGTGGTGAATTTAAGAACAAAGATTTATCTTTAGCATCCAATAAATCATTAACTGAACCTGTAACAGTGCTTATTATGGGTGTTGATTCCGAAAGCGATGGCCTTAATGCTAATGCAGCCTTTAATGGTGATACTTTAATTCTTGCTACATTTAATCCTAAAACATTAAGTGCTACATTATTTAGTATTCCAAGAGATACTTATGTTCCTATTGCTTGCCGTGGGGGAGTTGAAGCTAAAATTAATTCTTCAGCAGCCTATAGCACTTCATGTGTAATTGATACGGTAGAAGATTTAACTAAAGTAGATATTGATTACTATGTTAAGATTGATTTTAAGGGTGTCGTAGACTTAGTCGAGGCTCTTGGAGGTGTCGATGTCTTTGTCGAAGAACCATATACTTTTAACAATCAAGGTCATAATTGCAATGGCATGGTTTGTGAACAAAATTCAGACCGTCAGTGGGGCGATAAAACCGTTTATATTGGCCTTGGAAATCAACATCTTGATGGTGAACAAGCTTTAGCTTATGCTAGATGCCGCCATATGTATGCGGATAGTGACCTAGCCCGTAATAGACATCAACAAGATATAATCCTTGCTATAGCTAAAAAAGCTGCTCAAATCAGAAGCTATGATGAATTTAAGAAAGTATTTGATGCTGTAAGTAATAATATTGCTACGAATATGAGTACTGATCAAATTCTATCAGGATATGACATTTTAAAAGATATGGTTTCAAGAGCCATGCAAGATGAAGAGTTTATTAATATTAGAAAATCTTATCTAGAAATCTATAATTTAAATGTTTATTTACCATCAGGAATGGTAACATATGCTTTAGGTTATTATAAAGATAGTTTAGAGGAAATTACTGAAGCTATGCGCATTAATCTTGATTTAGAAAAACCAACTTTAACTAAGAGTTTTAACTATTCAATTAATGAAGTATATCAAGAAAATATTGCTGGTAAAAACCTAAGAGGCGAAAAAAATAGCTATGTTATCGAAGATTTTGTTGGTAAGACAAAAGAAGATACTAAAGATTACTGTGAAAGTAATAACTATGATTGTAATTATATTTATATTGATAAATCAAGTAAGTATTATGATGCCTCATTTGATTCAGATATGATAGCTTATCAAGACCCTCATGCTGGTACGATAGCTACAGATGTTGATGAAATAAACTTCTATATAATCGGCGCTATTGATTAAAAAGAAAACCTATAAAGTTTTATACTTTATAGGTTTATTTTTTCTTTTTGTTAGCGCCGTTTTTCTTTGGTGCTTTTTTCCTTTGCGCAGGACTCTTTTTAGTAGCTGATTTTCCCCTTATGCTAGGAGCAGTAGAGGCATTTTTCTTTTTCGGCGTATTTTTCTTTTTAGCACTATTTGTTTTATCAGGATTTCTTCTTGCTGTAACCTTTTGCGGAGCAGATAATGTTTTAGCCTTTTTCTTCTTAAGATTCTTTCTAGCTTTAGAACTTGCTTTAGTAATCTTAACAACTTTATGACGAACCGGTTTTTCAATTCTAACAACCTTGTGTCTTTGATCATTTGGCTTTTGCTTTCTGTAATACCATGTAATAATGATTATAAATAGTATCACAAAGTATAATGATATCAATGCAATAAAAACAATATCTATTGGATCAAAAACCCGATTCATATACATCCCTCTTCATATTTATATTATTATTGTACTTAAGATATGATATTTTATCAAGTGATTTTTTAAAGGAAAATATGTATTTAACAAAAGTGTTAATCATGGTAAAATATGGTTGGTGACGCGGTATGTTTAAAGTAAATAATTTAACAGCATATATCGAAAATAAAAAAATATTAGATGAGTTTTCTTTAGATATAAATGATGGTGAAGTACACGCTATCATGGGTAAAAATGGAATAGGTAAATCAACATTATGTAAGATTATCTTAAATGATCCCCATTATGAAGTAAAAAGAGGCTCTATTATTTATAATGGTAAAGATATTTTAGGTAAACCTACTTATGAGATAGCTAAAGAGGGTATCATGCTTATTTCGCAAAATCCAATATCTATCGAAGGCGTTACTAATATGGAAGTATTAAGAACGGCACTAAGAGAAAAAAGCAGTGAAAATATTAATATCTTTAAGTTTAATAAAGAGATGGAAGATGCTTGTAAGAAGCTAGAACTTGATCCTAAGTTTATTCATAAAGAAGTAAATGTAGGAGCATCAGGTGGCGAAAGAAAAAAGGTTGAACTTTTACATGCAGCAATCCTTAAGCCTAGTATGCTTATTTTAGATGAGATTGACTCCGGCCTTGATGTTGATGCTATCAAAGTTGTAGCAAACTTTATAAATGATTATCATAAAGAAACGGGATGCACAATATTAATCGTTACGCACCATAAACAACTACTTGATTATATCAAACCTAATTATGTTCATATTTTATCAGGAGGAAAGATTGTTAAAACAGGAGATTATCATTTAGCAGAAGAGATAGAATCTTCCGGTTTTAGGTCTAATATTATAGATGAAGATGGAAAAAGTGAATAAAATACTAATGGATAAAAAAGTAGTTAATCTAATTGATAATGATGAAAGCCTAGAGTATGTTTTAAATGATAATGAGATGCTTATTATAAATATTTTTAATAACTCATTTAAAAGCGTAGATATTAAAACTACCCAAAATAATAATAGTTATGTTGTCATTAATTTCTCAGGATTTGCAAGAAGTGATACCACTATTAATATTAATGGTAATGTTTTAGGCAATAATAATCATTATATTCTTAATTTTAGAGCTATTGCTTTAGAAAATCATGGCACTGTTAATGCTAAAGTATCTGTTAACGAAAATACTAAAGATAATGAAGTAGTGGAAGATTTAAAAGGTATTTTGGAAGATGGTACTTTAAACTTTATGCCTATTTTAGAAATTGATACGAGTGAAGTTAAAGCAGAGCACTACGCTACCATCGGTCATTATCCTTTAGAGGAACTTTTTTATCTACAAACAAAAGGTATAAGTAAAGAAGAAGCAATAAAGATATTAAAGAAAAGTTTTTTATTTAATTTATTTGATAAAGAATTTTTAAAACAAATAAATTATGGAAAGGAACAGGATGAATAGAGAAGATTTTCCAATGCTAGAGGAAGATATCATATATTTAGATAATGGTGCTACTAGTTTAAAACCTAAATGTGTCATTGATAAAACCGTAGAATATTATTCTAAATACTCTGCTAATGCCCATCGTGGTGATTATGATATCTCTTATAAAGTAGATCAAGAGTATGAAGGCACCAGAGAAAAGGTAGCTAAATTTCTTAATGCGGATAGTGAAGAAATCGTTTTTACTTCGGGAGCTACTGATTCTCTTAATATGATAGCTACGGGTTTTTTCGCTCCTTTAATTGAAGCTGGTGATGAGATATTAATTACAACAAGTGAACATGCTTCCAATGTGTTACCTTGGTTTAGACTTCAAAATGAAAAAGGAGCTATAGTAAAGTATATTCCTCTTGATAGTAATTATCATGTAACTTTAGATAATGTTAAAAAGATAGTTACACCAAATACGAAAATAATTGCTATAGCAGAAATTACTAATGTAATTGGGGATGTAAGACCGATTAAAGAAATATGTAAATTTGCTCATGAGAATAACATATTTGTTGTCGTTGATGGTGCTCAAAGTGTTCCTCATAAAAAAGTTGATGTTAAAGATTTAGATTGTGATTTCCTAGCTTTTTCGGCCCATAAAATGTATGGTCCTACAGGACTTGGTATTTTATATGGTAAGAAAGAACTTTTAGAAAATTTGAATCCTATTAATCTAGGAGGAGGAATGAACGAAAGTTTTGATAGCCCTAGTGAAATCCTTCTTAAAGATATTCCGACAAGACTAGAAGCTGGAACCCCTAATATTGCGAGTGTTATAGCTTTTGGCGCTGCCATAGATTATCTTAATAAAATAGGAATGGATAAAATAAATGAAAGAGAGTTATATCTTCGTAAGTATTTAATAGATAAATTAATTAAAATTCCCTATATCGATATCATTAATTTAGAGGCTGACAGCGGTATTGTTAGTTTTAATGTTGAGGGTATTTTCTCCCAAGATGTAGCTTTTTATCTAAATAAGTATAAAGTATGTGTAAGAGCAGGCAATCACTGTGCTAAGATACTTAAAAATGCTACGAAAG
>CANRMZ010000020.1 GCA_947631885.1 uncultured Bacilli bacterium | reverse complement strand
CCCATATATTCTCCTAAATAGTGAATATCTTTAGTTTTAACAAAGAAATCCTCAAGCAAAGAGAAATCATAGTTTAAGTCATCAAAATTCATTCCTAAGCGCCAAATATTTTCTAAAGCGTGATCATAGTTTTCTGCTGTTTTTACTAAATCATTGAATAAATCTTGATCTATTTTCGGAGTACAAGGTGCATAAATATAATATGTTATTAAAAGCATTAGTTCTAAACTACTCATATGGGAATCAATTTCTAAAAAAGTTTCATTATTAATGAGTAAATCAAAAACCCTTTGATACTCATCTTCATTATTAATAATTAACTCTTCTACCGACTTGTCTTTATTTTCAAGTTTATCTAGTAAAGAAGTTAAATCATCTTGATATTTCTTGCCAACTTCCGATTCTATAAATAAGCCTATTTCCTTCATCAAGGTATCTTTATCGATAAACTTATTAATATATTTATAAACACTTTTTACAAAGTAATTTTTCTTAAGCACTAAAAAGATGGTAAGCTTCTCTCCTGAAGGGAAAATAAAAATCTCTCCCTTTTTACCATTTTCATATTTGATACCTTCATCAAATTTAATATCATAAACATTTTCATCATAAAAAAGTTTTAGAGCCTTACCTTTTTCTAAATCATTAACATTTTTAATAATTATTTTATCTCTATCAGAATCATATTGAATCCTATTATTTTCTAAAAACAAACGAACATCTTTATACATAGTTATCTTATCCTAACTCTGAAATCATCGTATCATAATGACTATTTATACGATTATTAGTATCAATGCCAAGTTCTTTGGCATAATCAAGAAGTTTTTGCTCATAATCTATATCTTCTTTTTTATCTATTAAGAGCTCTAATTCTATAAAATTTCCTAGTCTTTCAACTTTATCAATGCAAATATTACAATCTTTATATTTAGTATATCTTCTTTGTTTCTTTACTTCTACCCATTTTTTAAAACCTAAAGCTTCCAAAAAAGCATTGGCCTTTTCGTATGAACTTACGCCAAATTCAATTTCTTCAGACTCCATTTTCTTAGCGCTTTGTTTCTTGTAATTCAATTCAATTTTATCGTCAGTTTTTCTTATCCTAAGCCATACTGAGCCTTCAACGCTTTCCGTATTTGCTAAATTTTCAACAAAAATACTATCATCTTGGCAGATTATATTGCTTATTTTAGAACCTATGCTTTCTAGTTTGTTAATAACTTCATCTAAGTTATTAACTTTAAATTTTAATTCTATCTCTTTCATATAATAAACCTCTTTCATTAATTTTATCACAATATTTACCCCTAAAATACTATATTAAATTAAAGTTTTCTATATAAAAATACTAATTAAGCTGATATAATAATGCTGTAAAAAGGTGACGAAATGGAAAAAGGAAATGAATATGTATTAACAGGAGCTAAAGAAAAATTTGCTAATGCTAGAAGCTTATGTCCAGGAATGCCTGATGAAATGTATGCTTTGACTGACTATTTAGCAAGTGTAACTAATGATAAAGTAACTCCCGATGGATTAAATGTATGTTTAGTTTTAATATCAGATGATATTCAAAAAAATAGAAATGGCTTTGGAGGAGAATTTCCTGATTATTTAAGAAATAACAAAAGTCAAATCATCGCTCAAATGGCTAATTTCCCTCAAGTAGTAGATGCTATAGCTGGTGAAGTATTTGCTCAAGAATATCGTAGAATCTTTAAAGCTTTATTTAACTTTGAACCACCAAAAAGAGCAAATGCTGCTGCTCCTAGTGCTTTGCCAAAATATATTGAAGTGGCTGTTGATTGGTGGGCAAATGCAATTCAATCTCCTAAATACGATAATGGTTCAGATATTGATCCAAATATATTAATGTCAATTATGGGAGGCCGAAGAGAACTAACAGAAGATGAAATTAAAGCATTTAAGCACAATTTAGCATATGGAATTGAAGAACAAATAAATGAATATGGTGGTTGTACCCTATCAGTAGATTATAACCCCTGCCCTGTTTTAGCAGCTGCGGGTGACACGATTGGTTTAAATGGAATGTTAGACTACCCATGGAAAACGACGATGATTATTAGTAAAAAAGAAGTATTAGTAACTTCAGGATATGATTCTAAATTTAGTACTTTATGGTCTAAAGAGCAAGAATTAAACGCTACTCCAGAAGATGGTACTGTCAAAAGATAAAGTTATGATATGTGTTTTCCCATAATTTCGAATTTATCAAATAATTGTGTACGCAAAAAAATCGAGTCAAAAGATTCGAGTTTTTAAAGCAAAATTTCAGGCACACCATTATATTTTAAAAATTATAATAAATTATATATTGTTTTAAAAACAAACGTTTGCTATAATAAACTTGGAATATTCAATAGTTGGGTGATTGCCAAACTTCTTAATTGAAGGGAGGTGATAAGATGTCAAAAAAAGATTTTCTAATTTTCTTTTTGATTGTCATTATCCTTTTACTTATAGTGTTACTATTTGTAATTCTAATATAAAAGAATCACCTAACTCAGCAATGATTTAGGTGAAACCAAATTATACGGCAACACTCAACATGCGACATTGAATGTTCCTTTTTTATTTTATGCAATTTTTCTTGCTAAATACATATTATCATAAAACCCTTTTTTTTACAAGTTGAATATATTAACGCAACTATCAACGAAGTAAATTACTTGCATGAGGTTATTGTAAAATTACTATGACACAGGGATAATCGGAAAAAAAGAGTAATTTTCAGAAAGTATGCATCAAAAAACCCTTATTTTAAGGGATTTCATAATTTTAATGGTGCTGGAGATAAGAATCAAACTTATGACCTATGCTTTACGAGGGCATTGCTCTATCAACTGAGCTACTCCAGCAACACATACATAGTATACTATATAAAGTTCTTTTTTACAAGAATTTATGATAAACTAATTTCGTGAGGAAAGATGTTTAAATATACTTTAGATAATAAAAGATATCATACATTTAACTATTTTCTTAGAAATAAATTTAATTCTAAAGTTTTTAAAATACCTTTAGATGCAGGAGCAAGCTGTCCAAATAAGCTTTCCGGAGGATGCATTTTCTGTAAGGATAATAGTAAAGCTAATATAACGGACAATACTCTTGACTTAGAAAATCAATATCTAAGTGAAGTTGCAATATTAAACAAGAAATGGCCAGGTGCTAAACATATTGTCTATTTTCAAACTGGCAGTAATACAAGTTTAGACCTTAATTTACTAAAAAAATATTGTGATAATTTTCTTAAATATCCTGAAGTCGTAGGTATAAGTATTGCTACGAGACCTGATTGTATCTCCGATGAATGTTATGAATATCTAAAAGATTTAAACATAAAAACTTTTTTAACAGTTGAACTAGGATTACAAAGCTCTAATAATAATACTCTTAATTTTATTAATCGAGGCCACGATAAAGACTGTTTTGCTAAAGCTGTCTTAAAACTACATGAATATAATATCTTTGTTGTAGCTCATATTATCAATGGTCTTCCTTATGAAACTAAAGAAGATATGATAAATACTGCCCTATTTTTAAATAATCTACATGTTGATGCTATAAAAATTCATATGCTTCATGTTTTAAAGGGTACTAAACTTGCCCAAATATATGAAAAAAATAAGTTTTCTATTCTAACTAAAGAAGAATATATTGATATTGTTATCAGCCAGCTTGAGGTTTTAGATCCTACCATAGTTATCGAAAGAATCACGGGAGACCCCATTAAAGAAGATTTAATCACTCCTACCTGGCTTGAAAAGAAGTTTGTTCTTCTTAATGATATTGATAAAGAAATGGTTAAGAAAGATACTTATCAAGGCAAAAAAATAACTGGCTAATAACCAGTTATTTTCTGTTTTTTATTTCATCTGTTATCTTAGCGATAAACTCGTCTAAAGGTAAAGTATGCGTATCAGTTTCTTGTACTAAACGGTAAGATATTTCTTTACCATCAACTTCTTTTTGGCCTAATATTAAAGTATAAGGTATCTTTTGCATGATACTTTCTCTTACTTTATAGCCAAGTTTTTCATTACGATCATCTAAATTAACTCTTACGCCTAAATCTTTAAGCTTTTCGTATACTTCTTCAGCATAAGCTAAATGATACTCGTTATTAACAGGAATAACATTTACTTGAACTGGAGCAAGCCAAGTTGGTAACAAACCTTTAGTTTCCTCAAGAATGAAGGCTGTGAATCTATCAAATGTTCCAAAGATTGCTCTATGGATTACTACTGGAGTAGCTTTTGAACCATCTTTATCAATATAAGAAAGTTCAAATCTTCTTGGAAGTAAGAAATCAAGTTGGCAAGTAGAAAGTGTTACTTCAGGACCAACTGCTGGTTTTACTTCTACATCTAGTTTAGGGCCATAGAAAGCAGCTTCTCCTATAGCTTCAAAGAAATCTATACCATAGCTTTTTAAAACTTCTCTTAACTTACTTTCAGCTTCATTCCACATATCATCATCAGGGAAGTATTTTTCTTTATCTTCAGGATCTCTCAAAGATAACCTGAATTTATAATCTTTAATCCCAAAGTCTTTATAAACATCAAGAATTAACTCTACTACCTTTTCAACTTCTTCACCAATTTGGTCAGGTCTTACAAATAAGTGAGCATCATTTTGACACATGCATCTAACTCTTTCAAGTCCTTTTACAGCACCTGAAGCTTCATATCTAAAGTCAGTAGCAAATTCCCCTATTCTAATTGGCAAATCACGATATGAATGTAAGTCATTAGCATAAACAAGCATATGATGAGGACAATTCATAGGTCTTAAGACAAATTCTTCTTCATCAACTTTCATTGATGGGAACATATTCTCTTTATAATGATCCCAGTGTCCTGAAGTTTTATATAAATCAACTGTACCTACACATGGCGTATAAACATGTTTATATCCCATTTTTCTTTCTTTTTCATAGATATAATTTTCTAGTTCTTTTCTAACTATAGCTCCATTTGGAAGCCATAAAGGCATACCTTTACCAACTAAGTCATGAGTCATAAAGATATCAAGTTGTTTACCAATCTTACGGTGGTCTCTTTCTTTAGCTTCTTCAAGTTCTTGTAAGTATTTATTTAAATCTTCCTCATTTTCAAAGCATACACCATATATTCTTTGAAGCATATGGTTTTTAGCATCGCCTTTCCAATAAGCTCCTGAAAATTTTAAAAGTTTAAAATACTTCAATTCTTTAACAGATTCAACATGAGGTCCACGGCAAAGATCAGTGAAATCTCCTTGAGTATAACAGCTTATTACTGTTCCTTCAGGAAAACGGGTAATTAAATCTATCTTATATGGGTCATCTTTAAATTTTTCTAAAGCTTCTTCCCTTGATATTTCTTCACGATAGATTCTCTTACCATCTTTGGAAATCTTTTTCATTTCCTTTTCAATTCTCTCAAGGTCTTCCTCTTTTATTACTTCATCTCCTAGATCAATGTCATAATAAAAGCCTTCCTCGATTACAGGTCCTACCCAAAATTTAGCATTGGGATATAGGTGTTTTACAGCTTGAGCCATTAAATGGGCACAGCTATGATTCATTACAGATAATCTTTCATTTTCTAATATATTTTGCATATTTATCTTCCTTTCTTTTCTTTATTTTCACTTTTTAAAGCTACTATTCTTCTTTTTACAACTTTTATTTGTCTATTTACATCTTCATATTTTTCCGGTTCTCTATCAGCCAAATGACGATATAGGGTTTCTCTTGTCTTTAATTCAATAAGCGATTTCCTTAGTTTTTCTAACTCTTCTCTATTTGTCATAACAACTCCTTTGCAAAAAAAAGGATAGCACCTAAGGAGTAATTTCTTACGGTACCATCCTTTATTTAACTTAATTTAGATAACGGTTTTAAAGCCGTGGCGTATTAAGCCCTCCCAAAAAGTAGTAACTATTATACCAATTAATTAACTTGCACCAAACGTTAACTCTCTTAATAATTAAATATAATAATCATGTCTTCTTGCATTGATTTACAACACCAATTTTAGCACTTTTCAAACTTTTGTCAAGAATTTACTCTAAAGCATTGCCACAATTGACGGTTCTATCATCGGTATATGTATAGTTTATTCTAACATCTGTGACCTCTTTTATTTTATCAATTTTAATTAGATATAAAATCATATGGCTTTTACACCAGCCGCATTTATTGTATCTCTTAAATTCTACTTCGATAACATTATCACTAACGTTTACTTTCCCAACTTGCTTTCTTTTTGCCTCAGAACATTCATCAAATTCTTGGAAAGATACTAAATAATAATTATTATCAAAGTCTTCAGGTCTTAAGTCACTAGCTATCTCATAATTCTCTAACACTTTTTTATATTCTTCATAACTTCTGATAATGATATCATTATAAATTTTATTCATATCTCTTTCACCGATGTCATAATTCAAGGCATTAGAATTATTTATTTTAACAACAGCAAAAATAACAACCCCTATAGCAAAAATTACGCAAAAAGCAATAATCAAAATACGATAAACGATAGGATTACGTGGTCCTAATTTTCTCATATATACTCCTTTTTATCTTTTAAATAAAAAAGACTCATAACGAGCCTTTGTAATCAATATGGTGGAGAATAAGGGATTCGAACCCTTGACCCCCTGCGTGCAGGGCAGGTGCTCTAGCCAGCTGAGCTAATTCCCCAATGACTTAATTATCTTACCACACAAAAATAAGATAATCAAGAATTTTATTTATTTTTTTACGATTGTTACTAGACCCTTATCAATTTCTTCTAAAGCTCTACCAATTTCTTTTTTGTTTTTATACTCTGCTTCCTTCATTTGAAAATGATTATATTCAATCATTTGCTTACTTCTTATAGCTACAGCATGAACAAGCAAATACTTAGAATCTACTTTGGTTAATATCTTGTCTATAGATGGGTATAACATTTATATCATCTCCCTTACAATAATATCATACCCAATTTTACTATTACTGTTCAACCTATTTTACTTAAAATATACAGCTATTTTACAAGTTCTCGTAAAGCCTGTAGTATAACGACCATAGCCCAAGTGTCTTGCTTACAATACGTTACTAAAGCATCATATTTAAGATTATATTCTTCTTTAGACATTGTTGGATACAAGGAATATGCTAAGATTGCTTCCATTCCATTTTTAACATCAAGATTCGCATAAGATAAATCCGAAAAAACAGGAAGTGTTTTTTTAATAGAATAACTACCACTTAAATTCTTATTATAGTAGTTGGGAAGTGAAACTCTTTCCTTATCAAAGCCAAGATCAGTGTATAGTTCCTTGTTTGTATTGACAAGCCAAAGTAAATCAGCTGCATTATTTCTTATTTCTAATAATCTATTCCTATATTCAGGGAATAAAGTAGCTAGGTTCTTAAGGCATGCTTTCTCAAAAGAATAGTTTTGAGCAAACATTGTTCCCTTACTACCATCAATATGTTCTACTAAAGCTTTAGCCATAGCTTCTCTTTCATCACCAAAGGTTTTAGCTAGGAAAACATAATTATCTTTGTCTTTATCACATTTACCGGGCTCTCTTTCAATATGTAAAGAAAATTCAAATGGTGATTGAGTATATGGCTTTTCACCCCAGAATCTAGGCAGTGGACAAGGAAATGTTTCAAAATCCAAGTGATAAATTGGGTATTTTAAGGTATTGATACCCGCGGCAATCTTTTCTTTATCAATATATACCCTATCAAAAGATAAACAATCTCTTTGAATTTCATGTTTCTTGCTTTTTATCCAAGAAGCAGGTATATCCATCATATTTAGATAACCATCATTGACTAAATCAATACATTCATGACTATCTCCATTATCATCTTTAAACATATGACAATTAAGATAGCTAAATACTGAATTTTTCGCAGGAATATCTTTACCACATACTGTTTTAAAGTATATGCATTCTTTAGATTTTTTACGACAGCACCATATCCCCAAAGGACACTTTTTAGCATCACTATTATCAATATATAATTCTAAACTTTTGCGATAAGTATCAATTCTTTCTTGATATTCTTTAGTAACCTTAGTTAAGTCAATAAAGGTAATTAACTCCTGTCCATCAATTTCATGATACTCGCCACTGCCATCGTAAACATAGTTAGAATTTAAAACCGCCAAATAATATTTTGTCTTATCTATAGCAGCTTCATTATTATTTTGCTTATAATCATGCTCAATTATGTATCTTTGAACGGCTAAATCGAAAACATAAGTACCAACATCAGAATAGCGATCAAATAATTTATCTCTTTTCTTCTTGAAATCTAAATAGTCCATTTCATCAGCTAAATTATAGCCAGGAACTTCATCTTTTAAATAAAGAACATTATTAATCTTATAGAAAATACTATACTTATCCCCACCTCTAGGGCCTGCCATTAGCTCTTCATATTTTTGGGTTGTTGTAGCTTTTACTTCAATAATATTAATATTATCTTCATGTTCATTATAAATATCGACATAGCACACATACTTAATATTATTTATAATACACTCAAAAAATTGTTGATCTTGCGTTTTCTCAGCATAAATATTTAAGCCAGGAAAATATTTTTCGGTTATTAAACCAGCCTCAATCTCAACTTGTTTATAATAAGGCATCATGGCTTGCATCTGAGGATTAATATCTTTAGTTAAATCTACTTCATATTCTTCATCTTCAAACATGCCTGATAGTAATTCTCTTTTTTGATCTTCAAGTTCCTCTTCTTTATACTTTTCATAAGAAATAGCAGACATGAGCTTATCTTTTCTTAAGTCATCTAAAGAAGCATATCTAGGACATCTAGTATAGTTAATAAAGTTAGTCTTAGTAATGGCCATTTTTTATCCCTTATCAATTATTTTAGTTGTTATTTTGCCATCTTTACTAGTTATTCTTATCTTTATATCATTAAGAGTTTTTACTTCACTGGAAGGATCTTTAACTTCACCTTCATCATTATCTGCAATCAAATAATTTAATTTTACAAGTTCATCAACAGTTATATAAATATTCTCATCTTCCTTAAATAGATCAGGATTTTCTTCACCATAAGTTTCCGCACACTTCTTAATAATATTCATCTTTTCCTCATAACGAGTATTCTCTTTGCCTGTTGGAAAAGCATAGCTTGATCTAATTGCTGCCGCAAAAAAAGCTATTGTAAACAATGTCATTACCCCAATAAAGGCATATAAATAAATATTCTTTTTCATTTTTCTTTTTCCCTTTCACTATATCCTTTTAAATTCCAATTTGGATAATCTTTAACCATATCATTAATTAAAGCCATTAACTTATCTTTATACTTATTAGAGTTAAACTCAAAATAGTTGTCTATAAGACTATCTAGCATTTTATTGGCAGTATTTTTATCTACTTGATATTCCTCAATAAATGGGATAATAACTTTTTGAGCAACAATATGGTAATTGTTTTTTTCTATATAATAACTTGAAGTAATAAATTTTTTTAACTTTCTATAACTTTTGTATTTTTTTAGATAATTTAAAGTATATAGATTTTTAATATCCTCGAAGCTATATGGCTTCCTGTCCTTTTTATCAGCGTACTTCTTACATTCTTTTATGTTTTTTATTTTCTTATCCGCTATGTAAAAAGTATCTTTTTCTTCATATGTAATAAAGGCATTACTATATTTTTTTAAGCTAAGAAGATCCTCTTTTAAATCTTTTTCAAATATTTCATATTTTTCACTATAAATAAGATAAAAGTCCTTTAGAGAAATGGCTCCATATCCTAATACAGCTCCTAATATGAGATAAAGTTCATCACTATTTTTTTGGCATTTTTTAATAACCTTCTTTTGGAATGCTTTACTCTTAAATTCTCTATAAACTTCTTTAAAGAGTATATATGTTTTATCATCTATCTTATACATTAAGTGCTTATTAGTAAGCATTTCACAAAATTCCATTAAACTAACATTGGTTCTTATTTTAACACGGCCTTTTTTCTTTAAAACCAATTTTAAAATTCTATAATCAATTAAAGTAAAGTAATTTAATATTTTACCCACTATATCATCAAGTTCATCGAGGAATAAAGTAACCAATTCTGAAGTTTTAACTTTGGAATCATACTGAATTTCAACTGCATTTAAAAGAGAGGTTAGCTCTTTTTTAGTTAACTTATTTAAATAATCACTATATGAAACCAGTTTATTATTTTTTAAATTCATTACTACTTTCCTCATAAATATTATATCACTTATGGCCTCTAGCTCAAAGTTTTAAGCATTAAAAAATCCCTTTTTTATTAGAGATTTTCTTCTTTTTTTACTTTATTTGTTTTCTTTTCAATAACGTTTTCGTTTTTTTCAGTACGCTCTTCTTGCGTTTTAGTTTCGGCTTTCTTTGTTTCAGTAGTTTTTGTCTTTTCTTTCATATTCTTTTGATAAAAGTAATCGATTATTTTATGAATGACTATTAAAATAATACCTGAAGCAATAAATATGGTGCCAATGATAGCAAAAAGATTTCCACACTCATCAAGGAAAGGCTTAAATAACTCTAGTTCATCCCTAGCAAAATAGTTAACAGTTAAATAAACCCCGCCCTTTAAACTTAAAGTAATAATACCCGTTATAATAGAGGTAACACCTATATATTTCAAAGGTCTTACAAAACTCCATGTCAATAATCCTAAAAGAATATAAGATGCCAACATAAAGGCAATAAAACATAATATAAGGTTAGGACCTGTCAAAAAATTATACGCCGCTTCCATTTTTAATCTCCTTATTAAAACCTACTATGAAGTCATTTATATAATCTGTCACTTTTTGGTAATTTTCTTTTGATAAGTCAAGAACACCTAAAGCATCTTCAATTTCTGTTTCCGTCACTTCATCTAATTCCGTACTATTTACCCCAGCGTCAATTAATTCACTTGCCATACCGCCAATAAATTCTTGTAAGTTTTTATCATTAAATATTTTATCTGCTGTTTCGGTATCAATTCCTAAGTTTTCTAGTTCTGTTGTTATTACATCTTCAAAAGTTGCATCTTTACCATATTTCTCTGCGAGTTCATCTAATCCTAATGCTTTTACCGTTATAGCTCCATAGTCAAGTTTACTAAGGGATGCTGCTAAAAATTTTTCACTAAGTACTGTTCTAGTAAAAAATAAAGTCATAAAGGCTAGCAAAATAAATACCATCCAAATAGAGTACACTAAAGCAAATACTTTTCCTGCAAATCTCATATTCATTCTCCTTCATTTTCATTATATCATACTTTTTAAGCCAAAAGAAAAATCTCTAAAAAGAGATTTAACAACATTTTCTATCATAAACATTTTCTACAACATTTTCTTCAGTAGTACTAAATGCTGGAGTAAATGTATGACGATAAACATGATGGTTTACTATTTTAGTATTGCATGGTTTGATGTGAGGAACTTCATAGCAAATATATCTATGGCAAACTTTTTCCTCTGGGCATTCATAAACTGGACATAGTTTATTTGAACAGCAACCCATAGGCATAGCACCTTGCATACCTTCCATATCCATGCCTTCACCATAATTTGGCATTGCATCAAAATTCATTTTAGTAAATCCTCCTTTTGATGTATCTTATGCCAACTATATGGAAGCGGATGGGCATAAACCATGCGTTATTAACTAATAAAAAAATTAAGCAATTATCTTACTTAATTCTTGCATATTCTAAAAATTTATTTCCCTTTAGTAGTTAATAGTTCTCTTGTTTTAAAGTAATAATCACAACCACTTACAACACTTAAAACTGTAGCAATAATTACACAAAATAACGCTAAATCAAAATGTATTAGTGAAAAAGGTAAATTACCAAATAAAGTAAGAGTTATACCCGTCATCATAAATGCGGTTTTTACCTTACCAAGCCAAGAAGCAGCGACAACTTTACCCTTATTTCCTGACATCATCTTACAAGTGTCAACAATTATATCTCTTGTTATTATTACAACAGGAACTACTAAGGGAATAGCTCTTTGATATGCTAAGATGATAAGAACCCCATTTACTAAAATCTTATCCGCTATAGCATCAAGCATTTTGCCTAAATCCGTAACCTCATTATTTTTCCTAGCTAAATAACCATCAATTTTATCGGTAAGACTAGCGATTAAAAATAAAACGCCAGCGATAATATATGCTAAGTCTAAAGCAGGTATCTCGTGGCCAAATATAGATGAATATACAGGCCAATC
>CANRMZ010000019.1 GCA_947631885.1 uncultured Bacilli bacterium | reverse complement strand
TAGGAGGAAAAATGAAAAAGATTATTCTATTAATTCTTTTAATTTTAATAATTACAGGATGCTCACTTAAAAAAGAAAAGTTTGTACCAGGGACACTTGATGGCGAAACAAATATTAAAGAAATCAGTGATATTTTTACATTAACTATTGATGAAGAAAGCGTTACTGCAAAGGGTTTAAGTTTAACCCTAACTAATAATAGTGATATTACTTATTATTTAGGTAATGCTTTTAAAATAGAAAAGAAACAAGATGATAAATGGTATAAATTAAAAATGGATGGTGAGATGATGATTGCACTAAGTTTAAGATCGGTTGATTCAGGAGACACTTTTCCTTTTAATCTTGAGTGGTGGCCATGGTATGGCGAGCTTCCAAAGGGTGAATATCGAATTGTTATGGATTTTTATGAACTTGAAAAAGCTAGATATTATACAGCTGCAGAATTTAGTATTGAATAGTTTGCGTATAAATGAAGGAGTAAGTATATGGCAAAATATTGTATGAATTGTGGACATCCAGTTGAAGAAAATGCTGACGTTTGTTTAAACTGTGGAGTATTAATTCATAAGGAGAATGTTAATAATAACAGTATAGTAAAAGTTCCTGGCCAAGGATTGGGAATTGCGAGTATGGTTCTAGGTATTGTAGCTGCAATATGGACTTTGTTAACCTTACTTTCTGTTGGTAACTTGGATTTAACAAGTAGTTTAGGGTATGACTATACTATGTTAGAGGTTGTAGCCTTTGATATTGGTTTTACTTTATTTTCTTTAACACCATCAATATTAGGTTTAGTGTTTGCAACAATTAGTTTAAAGCAACATAAAAGTGGTTTTAATTTATCAGGTATAATTTTAAATAGCATTTCTCTTTTTATAACTTTAATTGTATTTACATATATATTATTTTTATAATAAGATTTTATTGTTTAAAAAAATATAAAATAGGAAAAATAGTAACAAGGAAACTTTATATAGCTTTCCTTGTTTTGTTTAATAATTAATGTTAAAATGTATTGTTGAAATCGTATTTAGTTAGGAGGGCATTATGTTTGAGTTAGTATCTAAATTTAAACCTTCGGGTGATCAACCTGAGGCTATAGATGAACTTGTTAAGGGCATAAATGAAGGTAAGAAAGATCAAGTTTTACTTGGAGCAACAGGTACTGGTAAAACCTTTACGATAGCTAATGTTATAGCAAGAACAGGTAAGCCAACTTTAGTTTTAGCTCACAACAAAACTTTAGCAGGTCAACTTTATGCTGAATTTAAAGAATTATTCCCAAATAATCACGTAGAGTATTTTGTATCCTATTACGATTATTACCAACCTGAAGCATATGTGCCATCTTCCGATACTTATATTGAAAAAGATTCTTCGATAAATGATGAAATAGATGAACTTAGACATAAAGCAACTTCAGCTTTAATTAATTTTGATGATGTAATTGTTGTATCTTCGGTATCATGTATTTATAACATTGGTGAAAAAGAAGATTATGAAAATAATATGTTTGCTATAAGCATTGGAGATAAATATTCGCGTAATGATATTATTTTAAAATTAGTAGACTTAACTTATGAACGTAATGATTTAGATTTCCACCGTGGTACTTTTAGGGTAAGGGGAGGCTTAATAGATGTAGTACCTATTAATGAAAAAGCTGAAGCCATTCGTATTGAAGTTGAAGATGATGTTGTATCATCAATATGTTTATTTGATCCTTTAACGGGCACTGTCTTAAAATCAAGAGAAACGGTTATTATTTCACCGGCATCGCTATTTGTGACTGATCCTGTTAAAATGGGTAAGGCTCTTGAAAATATTAAAGCCGAGCTTGAGGATAGATTAAAAGAATTATATGAAGCAGGGAAGCTTGTCGAAGAGCAAAGATTAAAAGAAAGAACTAACTATGATATGGAAATGCTTAAGGAAACAGGTTTTTGTTCTGGAATTGAAAACTACTCAAGACATTTAGCTTTAAGAGGACCAGGTGAAACACCGACTACTTTAATGGATTTCTTTCCTGAGGATTATCTTTTAGTGGTAGATGAATCCCATGTAACCCTTCCTCAGGTAAGAGCTATGTTTAATGGCGATAGAATGCGTAAACAAACTTTAGTAGATTATGGCTTTAGACTTCCTAGTGCTTTAGATAATAGACCACTTCGATTTGAAGAGTTTAGGGATAAAATAAATCAAGCCATTTATATATCTGCCACACCAGGCGATTATGAACTTGAGCTAACGGGTAATAAATATACTGAGCAAATTATTAGACCAACAGGCTTACTAGATCCAACGATTGAAGAAAGAAAAAGTGAAGGCCAAATTGATGATATAATCTCTGAGATAAATAAGAGGGTAGAAAGAAATGAAAGAGTATTAATAACCACTTTAACGGTTAGAATGAGTGAAGAACTTACCGATTATTTAAAGGGTGTTAATATTAAAGTTGCGTATCTACATAATGAGATTAAAACTTTAGAAAGACTTAAAATTATAAGAGATCTTCGTTTAGGAGTATATGATGTTATAGTAGGTATTAACCTTTTAAGAGAGGGCTTAGATATTCCCGAAGTAAGTCTTATCTGTATATTAGATGCTGATAAACAAGGATTCTTAAGAAGTACCAGAAGTTTAATCCAAACTATTGGAAGGGCTGCTCGTAATAAAGATGGTCATATTATTATGTATGCGGATATAATTAGTGATTCGATGGACGAAGCTATTAAAGAAACAGCCAGAAGAAGAGAAATTCAAGAGAAGTTTAATAAAGATCACAATATAATACCTCAAACAATAGTTAAAGATATTCCAGAAGTAATCTCTATAAATGCTACAGATGATAAGAAAACTAAGAAACAAATGACAAGAAAAGAAAAAGATGAAGCTATAGCTTCTTTAGAAGAGCAAATGAATGAAGCTGCTAAAGTATTTGACTTTGAAAGGGCTATGGAACTTAGGGATATTTTGTTTGAATTAAAAGGGATAAAGTAGTATAATAACTCTCACATGAATGGGGGTTATTTTTTTATGTCAATAACACAAATAGTTGAAGAAGCTCATAAGCCTGCTTGTACGCCATATCATATGTCTAATCCAACATTTTCAAGTGTTAGTCCAGTGTATATTGCTCCAACTAGTAATATTAAGGCTGCTTGTAAAATTGTCGGCAATGCCAAAAGTGTTTTAGCAGTAGGTGGTATGGGTGCTATAGGCTATGAAATGGCTTTAAACGGAGCTGAAAAAATAGATCTTTTTGATATTAATATCCTACAAAAAATGTATGCCGAAATAGTTAAAGCTGGTATTATCAACTTTGATTATGATACTTTTATTAAGTATTTTACTTTACCATATCAACAAAATATGATGCCTTATGAAGTTATGAAAAACTTATTATCTCCCGAGATGTATTTAAGGCTTAGAGACTATTTATCTTGGGATACCAAGATAGTGTATGATTATTTATATCATAGTTTTTCTTCTGTGGATTTAATTGCTAGTAGTGTTTATCGTTTTGAATTTGATGTAAGTATTGGCTTCTTAAGAAAATTTGCATCTTTATATAACAAGAGATCTTACTATATTCTTCAAGAATTACTTAGAAATAATCCTAATCTAATTACGTATCAAACTGCTTCTTTAATTGATATACCAAGTCTTTATACGGGAGGGTATGATGCTATTATCTTAGATAATATCTTACAATACTTTAGAAGCCTCGAAGGACTTGATACTGTAGAAAAAGTAGACGAATTTGTAAAAGGCAAACTTAATGCAATGCTTAATCCTGGTGGCACAGTAGAAGTTAACTATGGCTATGAACTTAGAACGGCAGCTTTAAAAAGGATGTTAAATATACCTTATAATAAGAAAAATTTAGTAGATAACATGTCAAATTTACCGCCATATATGCTATCTATGGCCAGTGATGCTCTTACAGAAAAGGAAATGCAAGAGGGGCTTAATACTAATTTAATTTTGCATGGCGGCTATGATTATCATTTTATTCTGGGTGTTGAAATAGAACATAAATCTGATAATGTCGTATTAACTTATACTCGCCATAAATAGTGATTTAAAAAAAGTTTTTAATATGATAAAATTTAAGAGAGGGTGAAAATATGAAACCAATATATGTATTCGGCCATAAAAATCCTGATACAGACTCTGTTTGTTCTGCGATAGCTTTGGCTTATTTAAAAGAGGCTCAAGGAATTCATTGTGTTCCTAAAGTAATTGGCCCTATTAATCGTGGAACTAAATGGGCTTTAGATTATTTTAACGTACCAGCACCATCTTATATCAATGATGTTAAAGTGCAAATCAAAGATGTTAAATATTCTAAAAAGGCCTATGTTAATGAAAATGAAAGTATTAATGATGCTATTAACTTTATGCGGGAAAAAGATTTAACTGCTGTACCTTTAGTTAATGATAGTAATATTCTAACAGGTTATATTACTTTAAAAGAACTTGCTAAATACTTAATAGGTGACAAAAGAGATTTAATAGATACTAATATTAAACATTTAATTAAAACTTTGAATGCTAAAATAATTACTAATTATGATCATGAATTTAAAGGCCAAATTCAAACTTGTCCTGTAAGTAGTGAAACGTTTATTAAAGAAAATACTTTAAAGAAAGATGATATTGTTGTAGTAGGAGATCGTTATAAGATTCTAGAGTATGCCATAGACAGTCATGTTGAATTAATTATCTTATCAGGCAATAAAGTACTTCCTAAAGAATTATTAAGTAAAGCTATTAAAAATAAAGTAAATATTATTACAAGTAGTTATACAAGTTTTGAGCTTTGTAATAAATTATCTTTAGCTAATTATATAAAAACTATTAATAAAACTCCACATCCTAAGACTATTGATATAAATAGTTATTATCAAGATTTTCTTAATATAAGTAAAAAATTAAATTATAATAATTATCCTGTTGTTAATAAGAATAATGAATGTTTAGGAGTATTAAAACTTATTGATTCATCTACTTATGATAAAAAGAAAGTTATTCTAGTAGACCATAATAACTATGAACAATCAGTTGAAGGTTTAGATGAAGCAGAGATTCTCGAAGTATTTGATCATCATAACATTGGTAATATAGGTACTACAACACCAATTTATTTCACTTGTAGGCCTGTAGGATGTACGGCAACTATAATATTTGATCGTTTTGAAAAAGATAAAGTAGAGTGTCCTAGAGAAATTGCTGGTTTACTACTTTCAGCAGTTATATCTGATACTTTATTATTTACTTCGCCAACAACTACAGAAGTCGATATTGAACTTGCTAAAAAAATGGCTAAGATAGCTAAAGTAGATATTAATGAGTATGGTATAGAATTCTTAAAAGCTTCAAGTTCTGTTAAAGGCTTAAGTGTTTCAGAACTTATTAATCAAGACTTTAAGTCATATATGATTAATAATAAACAATATGGTATTTGCCAAATTACTACTATGGACTTTGATGAAATAAAAGATACAATACCAGACATAGTTAGTAAACTAAATGAGATGAGTGAAAATCTATATGAGGGAGTTCTAATCTTCATTACTGATATTATTAAACAAGGTAGTTATGTTCTATATAATGATGATAGTAAAGCTTTAGTAGAAAATGCCTTTGAATTAAATGATTTATATGAAGGCTTATTTATTCCTGAATTAATAAGTCGTAAGAAGCAAATGCTTCCAGCAATTATGAAATTATTAGATAATTAATTATTAAGTTATGCTATAATAAAAATGAGAGGTGTCTATATGTTAAAAGAAATTCAAAAAAGTTTAAATGTATCAATAATAACTGCCATAATTTGTTTAGCAGTAGGAATTGCGTTTCTAGTTATTCCCGAAAAATCTATAAATATTTTATCTAATACTTTAGGAATAATCCTTATTATTTATGGAGTATTTGATATTATTAATAGTTTTAGAACAAATTATATTTTATCATCATCTTTTGCTACCAATGGTGTTCTTGCTTTAGTCGCAGGGCTTGCTATTTTCTTAAATAGAAATGTTTTAGAAAGCATATTAACATTTGTTTTAGGAGTTATATTTGTAACTGGTGGTTTATCTAAGATAAGACTTGCTATTGTATTAAATAAAAATAATGAAAAGTGGCTAATTCCGTTTATGATATCTGTTATTACAATTATAGTAGGTGTCTTAATGGTTATTAAACCAATTGGTGAAAATTACTTGGCGTTATATATCGGTATTATGATGATAGTATATTCTATTACCGATGTAGTTAATACTATTTACTTAAAAATAAAACTTAAAAAAGCGGAAAACTTTTTTGAAAATTTATTACCAATTAAGAAATAAGGTGCTTGTGCATCTTTTTTTGTTTTGTTAATTGAATTTTATTGTATAACATGGTATCCTTTTAGTAGCAAAAGGAGGTCCAACATGCGAAAGAAATTCTTTGTTATTGAAGCAATACTATTAATAACAAATATCATCTGTTGTTTAGTTATATTCTATGGCCTCCAAAAAATAGAAATAGGAAATTTAAGCTTTTATCGTAATTCTAAAGTTATTAATTTAGCTAGTTTAAATACAGTTGATATTAAATCTATTGCCGATTCAATAGATAAGTTTTATTTGCTTAAAGAAGTAGATTTTGGTGAATTGAAATTAGAGAAAAGTGATAAAGATTATTTAGAAAGTAAATATCCTAATATTAAGTTTGATATTGAACTAGTTGTTGATGTTTATGGAACTAAAATTAGAGATAATGTTACATATTTAGATTTGACTAAATGCCAAATAGATGAGAATTTAACAAGTCTTTTAGAAAATTTCCATAAGCTAAAAGAAGTGAACCTACTTGGCCAAAGTCTTACTGTTGATGAACAAGTTTTGCTTATGAACAAGTTTCCTAATGTTAAGTTTGATTTTACCGTAATAGTCGATAATAAAAAATTTGAAAATTCGATAGAAGAATTAGATTTATCAAGGACTAAAGTAAATAGTGAAGATGTTAAGAAACTAATCAGTTTATTTCCTAATATAAAGAAATTAGATTTAAGCTATACAAAATTAAGTAATGAAGAATGTGATCAGTTTAGAAAAGATTATCCTGATATTGAAACCAATTGGGTAGTAAGTTTAGGGAGATGGTCTTTAAGAACTGACGCTATTACATTTTCTGTATTAATTCAATATTTTGATTATGTTCGGATGACTAGTGAAGATATTCAGGTTTTAAAGTATTGTACTAAACTTAAAGCTTTAGATTTAGGCCACCAAGCAATTACAGACATTTCGGTAATTGGTGACTATTTACCAGATTTAAGAATATTAATTCTTGCGGATAATAAGATTAGTGATATTACCCCAATTAGTAAATTAAAACATCTTCATTATTTAGAGCTATTTATTAATCCTATAAGTGATATATCGCCACTTAAAGAAAATACTGAACTTGTGGATTTAAATTTAGCTAATCTTAATAAAGTTACCGATGTTGAACCACTTTTACATTTGCCGATGCTAGAAAGATTATGGATAAACAACACTGGCCTTGGAGCAAGTGGTATTAAAGCTTTAGATGAGACATATCCTAATCTATTGATGGCTATCACTGGTAATCAATCTACTCATCAAGGATGGCGTGCTCATCCAAGATATTATCAAATGATTGATATGTTTAATAATAACTACTATGGTGATGAATTTGCAAAATATGATTAATTTAAATAAATGTGCATAGACTTATAATATGAAGAAATTATTAATTTTTATAATAAGTCTTTTTGTTTGCCTTACAAATGCCAAAGCAATATCGGCATCAAGTTATATCGTGATGGACATGGATAATAATGATGTCATAATGGGAGAAAATATTCATGAAAAAAGATTAATTGCTTCGATTACCAAAATTATGACATGTATTATTGCTATTGAAAATGGTGATTTAGATGAAGTTGTCACGGTTGATGATAGCATTTATAAAGCAGTGGGTAGTTCTATTTATCTAGAAGTGGGAGAAAAGATAACTCTAAAAGATCTGCTTTATGGAATGATGCTAAGAAGTGGTAATGATGCTGCCACGATGATTGCAAGAACTATTGCTGGTTCAATGCCTGAATTTGCGAAAATGATGAATGATAAAGCTAATGAACTCAAAATGGATGATAGCTATTTTATCAATAGTCATGGTCTTGAAAATGATAAAGGACAGGGTAATAAGTCTAGTGCTTACGATATGGCTATATTAACCTCATATGCTATGAAAAATAAAACTTTTCGTAAGATATTTGGTACTCAAAATTATACTGCCAAAAGCAGCAATAAAACATATTCCTGGGCTAGTAAAAATAAACTATTACGATATGATTTTATAACGGGAGGGAAGACCGGCTTTACCAAAAAAGCTCGTCGGACTTTAGTTACAACTGGCACTATTGAGGGCAAGAATATCGTTATTGTAACTTTAAATGATGGTAATGATTGGAATGATCATAAAAATTTATATGAAGATATAAAAGATAATTATTTAAAACTAAATATTTTAGATAAAGATAATTTTAAAATAATAGATGATTCAGTCTATATTGAAGATACTTTATATATAAAAAATAGTTTTACAAAAATTGTAAAGAAAGAAGATGTAGAAAATTTTAAAATAAAGTATTATTTAAAGAGCAATATTAATTATCAAGATAAAGATAATGTAGGTAGTGCCAATGTCTATTTAAATGATAAATTAATTCATAGTGAGCCAGTTTACGTAAAGGTAGGCAAAGTCTCATTTTGGAATAAAGTAAAAAATTGGTTTAAAAATATATTTTAATAAGCTATAATACCTTTATAGGGAGTTATTATGATATATTTACGTAAATTTACGCTTCTCGATGATGAGCAAGAACTTGGTATAGGCGATGAAAGAAGAATTCATAATTCGAGTTATCCTATAGGTTTCTTTTCTCGTAAAGAATTTAAGGATGTTAATTTTGATAACATTACTATTTTCGCCGGTAATAATGGCTGTGGTAAAACTACTTTGCTAAATATTATCTCTAGTAAGCTTGGGGCCGAGCGTAAAGAAAAAATGGATAAGGGTGCCAACTTTGATATGTACGTAAATTTTTGTAAATGTAAAATGGCTTTAGATAAGCCAATAGAGATAAAACATATAACTAGTGATGATGTCTTTGATTATTTACTTGACATAAGAGCTATTAACAGTGGTGTAAATCGTCGTAAAGAAGAACTAGCAAGTGAATTTTTAAAAAATAAGTATAGTGAATATGACAGCAATCTTGCTAATTATGAGAAGCTAAAAAATAGTTATGATTCTAAACATCAAACAATGTCGAAATATATAAGAACAAGACTTACTAATAACAATATTATTGAACAATCTAATGGGGAGTCATCATTAATGTTTTGGGAAAGAGAAATAAAGGAAGATGCCATATATCTTTTAGATGAACCAGAAAATAGTTTATCTGCCGAAAATCAACTTAAACTTAAAACTTTTATTGAAGAATCCGTAAGATTTTATAATTGTCAGTTTATAATTTCAACGCATTCACCATTTTTACTTTCTTTAAGAGATGCCAAGATCTATAATCTTGACGAAACTCCTGTTAAAGAAGAAAAATGGTATAATCTACCTAATGTTAAGATATACTATGATTTTTTTAAAGAAAATGAAGATGATTTTAAATAATGTAAGACTTAAATGGTCTTATATTTTTTTGCTTTCATATACTTTACTATGGTTTCAATTATATGGACATTTCTAATTGTCATTGCAATTATCTATAGTTTTATCTCGGGAAAAGTAGATATTATAAATAATACTATTTTAACAAGTGGTAATGATGCCTTAAAGCTTATATTGTCTTTACTTCCCACGATAGCTTTATGGAGTGGCATTATGAAAATTGCCGAAGATTCAGGCCTGCTTTCTAAGTTTGCTAGTATGCTAAGACCTTTTTTAAATAAGTTATTTCCTTCAGTTCCCAAAGATAATAAAGCCCTAGGATATATATCTTCGAATATCGCGGCCAATATGTTAGGGCTAGGTAGTGCGGCAACGCCATTTGGTCTAAAGGCGATGGAAGAGCTGCAAAAAATAAATGATAAAAAAGATACGGCATCAACACCAATGATAACTTTTTTAGTACTTAATACCGCGGGCGTTACAATCATACCTACAACAATCATTGCAATAAGAATGGCTTATAATTCGGCTAGTCCAACGCAGATAATTGTTCCCGCGATTATTGCTACAGGCACATCTTTTATCTTTGCTATTTTTATTGATTATTTAATAAGGAGAAAACATAAGTGAAATTAATATCAATTATTGTCATTCCATTATTCGTCTTTTTTGTTATTTTGTATGGTAATTCTAAAAAGATAAATATATATGATTCCTTTTTAACAGGAGTAAAAGATGGTCTTAAGATTTGCTATAATATCTTTCCAGCAATCTTAGCTATGATCTTTGCCGTTAATCTTTTTTTAAACAGTGATGTTTTATCTTTTATTCTTGCTCCTGTCATAAAGCTTATTGATATTCCAGCCCAAATTCTACCTATGGCTATTTTAAGACCTATCTCAGGAACAGCATCAATGTCTATTATGACTAATATTTTTGCTATTTATGGCCCTGATTCTTTTGCTGGTAGACTAGCTTCCATATTACAAGGATGTACCGATACAACGATATATGTTATAGCTTTATATTATAGCTCCATAAAGGTATCTAAAATTAGGTATACTTTAGCAGTTGGTTTACTTGCTGATTTAGCAGGTATTATAATGGCTTTTGTGCTTGCTAACATTTTCTTTTAAAGTATGATAAAATACTTATGAGGTGCCTTATGGAAAGATTACAAAAAGTCATTGCTAATTTAGGATATTGTTCAAGAAGAAAAGCTGAAGAACTGATTTTAAATAATGAGGTATCAGTTAATGGTGTTATTGTTAATAAACTTGGTACTAAAGTTGATAATAATGATACGATTGAAATAAATGGCAAAATGCTTAATAAACAAACCAATAAGGTATACTATATGCTTAATAAACCGCGAGGAGTTATATCATCTGCGGAAGATGAAAAAAATCGTAAAACAGTAGTGGATCTAATCGATACTGATCAAAGAATATATCCAATTGGAAGACTTGATTATGATACAACAGGGCTTATTTTACTTACTAATGATGGTGAGCTTACAAATATGCTTATTCATCCATCTTATGAAGTCCCTAAAGGATATCTAGCTAAACTTAAAGGAATTATTGATAAAGATGCAATTCAAAAATTAAAAGATGGACCTATTGTCGAAGGACGTAGAGTAGAGGTAGTAGATTTTAAAATTAAGAAAAAGGACCCTATAAAAGATGCTACTTATATCTTAGTTACAATAATCGAAGGACGTAATCATATTGTCAAAAAACTATTTAAATCGTTAGGCTATGATGTTGATAAGCTAACAAGAGTATCATATGATTTTTTAACTTTGGGTAATCTTAAATCAGGCGAATATCGTCCTCTTACCATTAAAGAAGTGAAAAAATTATATAACAAATAAAAACTTTCCCAAAAAGGAAAGCTTTTTTATATTAAATTAAGAATTTTTAATTAAGCTTCATGATTCTCATGATGAGCACAATGTTCACAATTATCACAAGCACAGCCATCTTTTTGGCTATCTTCATTATTTTCGTCAACTAATTTAATAGCATTAACAGGGCAAGTATTAATAGCAGTAATAACTTCTCCTGTTTCGACATTTTCATTACTAATAACAGAAGAAAGACCATTTTCATTCAAATCAAAATGTAGGGCATCAATAGCTACACAAGCTCCACATCCTATACAAACATCATCCTTAACAACTAACTTTTTCATAAGTATCCTCCTTGTCTAATTATAGACAAAATTCCAACAAAAAGCAACAATAATTCTTTTAACAATTCGTTATTTATGTTATATTTAATAAGAGGTGAATCATAATGGATTCAAGAACTGATAGATATTATGACGAGAATGCTATTCCTACCAGAACTCAAAGAAATAATCAATTATATAAAGAGATTAATCAAACTGAGCTCGATAATTTTGAGATAAAAAGTAATGCTACGGTTATTGGCAATAACAAGGGAAATAGCATAGATGTTGAGAAAATAAAGAGTATCTTGGATACCCATTATAATGATGTTCCAAGGCGTAGAAGTATTAAGCTAGAAACTCCCGAAGAAGTGGTGACCCCTAAACCTGTCGAAGAAACGAAAGAATATGATATTAATG